>JAYPUG010000040.1:0-10510 GCA_038133965.1 Rhodospirillaceae bacterium
TCACCCGCTCGGACGCGCTCTACGGACGCATCCTGATCAAGTGGCCGACGGTCGGGAACCTGATGGGAATTGCCTTCCACGCCGCCGGCGTCGGTCTGATGATCGCCATCATCATCGGCGGCTGGCCGAAATGGCTGCAGGCCTATCACGGCGGTCATTTCGTCGGGAATACGGGGGTCTTCACCTTCCCGGAATGGCCGCAGCGTTTCGTCCTTGTGATTGGTTGCGGAATGCTGGGCATCCAGTTCTTCCTTTCGGTCGTCGACAACATCCGCGGCATCATGGGCAAACCGCCCCTGGAGCACGAAGAGGCGGTTGACGTCGAGGTGGCCGCCATCGAGGAGTCGGAGAAATGACCGGCTTCGAAATCGGTATTATTTCCATCATCGCGATGCTGCTGCTGATCTACATCGGCATGCATGTCCCCGTGGTGCTCGCCCTGATCTCGTTCGTCGGGGTCTGGATCATCAAGGGCAACATCAAGATCGCGATCAGCCTGCTCTGGATATCGGCCGCGAAAACGGTCGCCGACTTCCTGTTCGGCGTGATTCCGCTGTTCGTCCTCATGGGGCTGTTGGTCAGCGCGGCCGGCATGGGCCGTGATACCTATGACATCGCCCAGAACGCGCTGCGCCGCGTGCGCGGCGGGCTGGGTATGGCGACCGTGGTCGCCAATGCGATCTTCGCGGCCATCACGGGCGTCTCGATCGCTTCGGCCACGGTGTTTACGCGCATCTCGGTACCCGAGATGCTGCGCTATGGCTACAAGGGCCGGTTCGCGGTCGGCACGGTTGCCGGTTCGTCCGTGCTGGGCATGCTGATCCCGCCCTCGATCCTGCTGATTATTTTCGCGCTGATCGCCGAGGAATCCGTCGGCGATCTGTTCATCGCCGGTATCGGGCCGGGCATCCTCCTCACTCTCTGTTTCTGCATCCTGATTGCCGTCATGGCCTACGGGTTCCCGAACCTGGTGGCCAATGAGGGTGCGCTCGATCAGCACATGGAGCAGGAGAAGATGCCGCGCCGCGAGCTGTGGGCAAAGACCTACCCGATCGTTATTCTCGTCCTCGTGGTGCTGGGCGGTATCTACGCCGGGCTCTACACCCCGACCGAGGCGGGTGCCGCCGGTGCGTTCGTGGCGTTCCTCTTTGCGCTGGTTCGCCGCCAGCTCACGTTCCGGAAACTCTGGGACATCCTGGTCGAGACGGGTCACATCACGGCGACCCTGCTGTTCCTGATCATCGCGGCAAGCATGTACAGCCGGATGCTGGGTATCTCCGGTCTTCCGACGGAACTGGGCAAGGTCATCGGCTCGATGGATGCCAGCCTGGCTGAGCTGCTGATCATCTATGTGATCATCCTCATCATTCTGGGCACGATCATCGACTCGGTTTCGATCATGCTGATCGCGGTGCCGCTGTTCCTGGTGATCCTCGCACCGTTCAACATCGATCTGGTGTGGTTCGGGGTCGTCACCGTAATCGCGACGGAGATCGGACTGCTGACCCCTCCGCTGGGGCTTGCGGTCTATGTGATCAAATCCACGCTGGTCCAGAAGGACATCTCGCTGGCGGATATCTTCATCGGCGCTTCGCCGTTCGCCTTGGTGATGCTTATCGTGCTGATCCTGGTGATGATCTTTCCGGAAATCCCGCTGGCGCTGGTCGATCTGAAGCGCTCGCTGTCCTGACACGGGGCAAAAACCTTTGCTTGAAGGGCGGTGACACGTGTTGCCGCCCTTTTTGCTGGCCGCCCGCATGACGGCTGCCGTTTGCCGGTGATAAGCTTTCCGCGAACCGGCGTGTGACCGGTTGTGCGGAACGAGCGCAGGGGGAGGGCCTAATGGCCAGTAACGGTACCGTCGCCATCGACATGCATTGCCACGTCTTTTCGCCATCGGCGAAGGCGCTGATGGACAAGCACTATCAGCCCGAGGAAATCCTGACGCCCGACCGGGACCCCTACATGTTCTATGCGCACCCGGCCTCGATGGGGGTGGACAACGCGAACATCCCCGCGCTCGTGCCCAAGATGACCGACCTCGCGCCCAGGGCCGCCGACATGGATGCAACGCGGGTGGATATCCAGGTGGTGAGCCCTGTGCCCATCCAGTTCTACTACTGGACCGATCCGGAGCTCGGGAACGAGCTGGCGCGCGTCCAGAACGACGATGTGTCCGCGCTGGTGAAGGGCGATCCCGACCGGTTCGTCGCCATGGGAACCTTGCCCATGCAGGATGCCTCCGCATCGGTCGCGGAGATGGAGCGCGCGGTGAAGGAGCTGGACATCCGCGCCTTCATCATCTCGACGAACATCGACGGCGTCGAGCTGTCGGACGAACGCTTCGACCCGATCTATGCAAAGGCCGTCGCGCTCGACGTCCCGCTGTTCCTGCACCCGTTCGGATTTACCGACGGTGCGCGTCTGCGGCCGTTCTTCATGCACAACTGCGTCGGCCAGCCGCTGGAGGAACAGATTGCCATCACGCACCTGATCTTCGGCGGGGTGCTGGACCGTCACCCGGGCATCAAGATCTGCATCGCGCACGGCGGCGGCTATTTCCCGTACTACGCGGGTCGGATGGACCATAGCTGGGAATACCGGCCGGAACTGCGCGAGCGGATCGACCGGCCCCCGAGCGAGTATCTCAGCCAGCTCTACTACGACACCGTCGTCTTCCGGCCCGATGCGCTTGAGTATCTTGTCGATATGGTCGGGGTCGATCGCGTGATGATGGGCACGGACTATCCGTTCGACATGCAGGAGTTCGAGCCCGTCGCCTTCGTCGAGAGCAGCACGAAGCTGGGCGAAGGGGAACGGAAGAAGATTCTGGGCGGCACAGCCGCCGAAATTATGGGAATCGGCTGACGCCGGCACAAAACGGGGAGAACCACGCATGGCACTCAAACGCGGTTTCAAGCAGATGCTCGCCGAGGCAAACGCCGCGATCGAGGCCGTCTCCGTGCAGGACGCCATCGGGATCGTCGGTGAGGCGGGTTACACCTTCATCGACATACGCGAGGGCGAGGAGCGCGCGAAGGGCACGATCGCGGGCTCGGTTCATGTGCCGCGCGGGTTTCTCGAGTTTCGCGCCGACCCCGACAGTCCGTTGCACGATCCGGTGTTCGCGAACGGGGACAGGTTCGTCCTGTTCTGCGCCAGCGGCGGGCGCTCGGCACTGGCGGCCAAGACCCTGATCGATATGGGTTTCGAGGATGTCTGCCACGTCGCGGGCGGCATGGCCGCGTGGCAGGAGGCCGGCGGGCCGGTGGAGTAGGCGCCTACTCCAGCAGCGACCAGGTCGTCTGCACCAGCGCCACCGCCTCGCCCGTATCGGCCGTTTCGAGGTCGATGCGCCCGAACACGGTCCGCTTGCCTCGGCGCAACACCTCGCCGCACGCGATGATGTCGGTGTTGAAGGCCGGGGCCAGGAAACTCGTCGTCATATCGACCGTCGCCATGCGCCGGAAGCCGCCGATGGCCGACGATATGACGATCACCATCGCCGCGTCCGCGAACGACATCAGCGCCTGGCCGGTGACGAGGCCGCCGTCGCGCGCCAGCCGCTCGTGCCAGGGCAGGCGCACGACCGCGCCGTTTTCCGTCAGGTCTTCGACCACCATTCCGAGGTCGTCGATCCACGGCGTCATGACCGTGTCGAGGACACGCTGCGCCTCGGCAATGTCGAAATCGCTCAAAGGTTGTTTCCTGTCCGATGGAGAGGCTAGTCGCCTTTGAAGTTTGCGCGGCGCTTCTCGACGAATGCCGTCACGCCCTCCGCAAAGTCTCCGGTCACGGCGCAGCGCAGGAAGGCCGCCTGTTCAGCGGCAAGCTGGTCGGCCATATCGTTCGCCTCGAACGTCCGGTTGATCAGCGCCTTCGTGTTCGCATAGGCCTGTGTCGGGCCGTTGGCGAGGCGTTCCGCCACCTTCATCGTCTCGGCTTCCAGTTCGGCCGCCGGCACCACCCTGTTGACCAGGCCGAGTTCCAGCGCGGCCGCGGCGTCCACCGGTTCGCTGAGCATGGCCAGTTCAAGGGCCTTGCGCCGGCCGACCAGTCGCGGCAGCAAATAGGTCGAGCCGCCATCGGGAATGGTGCCCAGGAAGATGTAGGCCATGGTGAACTTCGTATCGTCGGCGGCGATGCCGATGTCGGTGTTCAGCGCCATGCTGACGCCTGCACCCGCGACCGGGCCGTGGATGGCCCCGATGACGGGTTTGGGCAGGCTCGAAATGCCGATCACGGCCCGGTGGAACGTCCCGATCAGTTCCTCGATTGCCGGCTCGATGTTGTCGAGGCTCGCATGCATCGTCGCAACGTCGCCGCCGGCCATGAAACCGCGCCCCGCGCCGCGCATCACGACGCAGCGCACCGAGGAATCTTCTGCCACCTCCTCGACCACGGCATTGAGGTCGTGCGCCATCTGGAGGTTGAGCGCGTTGAGCACGTCGGGGCGGTTGAGGGTCAGGGTGGCGACGCCGCCCTGCTTGTCCAGTAAGATGGTGTCCATCGGATTTGGCTCCCGTTGGGCGTGGGAACGCGCAACTTACCGGGAGCACGGAGCGACGGCAATCGAGCGCGCTCGTGGGGGAGAGGTATGAGTACGATTATGGATCTGGACGGCCAGGTGGCCTTCGTGACTGGGGCATCGAGCGGTCTCGGGGCGCATTTCGCACGCACGCTTGCCGTGGCGGGTGCGAAGGTTGCCATCGGGGCACGGCGCGTAGACCGCTTGACCGCGTTGGCGGACGAGATTGCGGCGGCCGGCGGACAGGCGTTTCCCGTGGAGCTCGATGTTTTGGACGCGGATTCCATCGCCCGGGCCGTTGCCATCGCCGAGCAGGAGCTCGGACCGATCTCGATCCTCGTCAACAATGCCGGTGTGCCGCCGCGCGCCACGACCCTCGACATGGACGAGGAGGAATGGGACCGGGTGGTGGGCACCAACCTCAAGGGGGCGTGGCTGGTCGCGCGTGAGGTCGGACGCCGTATGGTTGCGCACGGCAATGGCGGGCGGATCGTCAACATCGCCTCCGTGCTCGGCTGGAAGACCGTGGCCAAGCGCATCCAGTCCTATGGCGTCTCCAAGGCCGGTCTTGTCAGCATGACCGAAACGATGGCGCTGGAACTGGGCGGCGACGGCATCCTCGTGAACGCGATCGCGCCCGGCTACATCAAGACCGAGCTGAATGACAGGTTCCTCGAAAGCGAGGCGGGCCAGCGCATCCAGACCCGCGTCGCGACGGGCCGTTTCGGTGAGCCCGCCGATCTCGATGGCGCCTTGCTGCTACTCGCCGGTCCCGGCGGCGGCTACATCACCGGGTCCGTCATCGCCGTCGATGGCGGCCTCACCCTTTCGACCCTCTGACATCAGCCCTGGGAGCAACAGCCCGTGGATTTCGCACTCTCCAAGGAACACGAGGACCTGCGCGTCCGGGTGCATGATTTCGTCGCCGAACACATCATGCCGGTCGAGGCCGATCCGGCGAACTTCGACGAACACGAGAACATCACGCTGGAGGCGCTGGGTCCGCTGCGCGAGAAGGCGCGGGCCACGGGCCTGTGGGCGCCGCAGATGCCGGTCGATCGCAGAGGGCTGGGCCTGAACACCGTCGGGATGGCGATGTTTTATGAGGAGGCGGCGCGTTCGCGCTTCGGCCCCGTGGTCTTCAACTGCGCCGCACCGGATGACGGCAACATGATCCTCCTCGACCGCGTCGCGCGCGAGGACCAGAAGGACAAGTGGCTGCAGCCGGTCATCGACGGCAAGGTGCGCTCCTCGATCGTGATGACCGAGCCGGCTCCCGGTTCGGGGTCCGACCCGACCATGATGCTCACCCGCGCCGAGCCAATGGGAAACGACAAGTGGGTGATCACGGGGCGCAAATGGTTCATCACCGGGGCCGAGGGGTCCGAGCACTTCATCCTGCTGGCACGCACGTCGGATGAGAAGCGCGGCGCGCTCACCACCTTCCTGTTTCACAAGGACCAGCCGGGCTGGCGGATCGTGCGGCGTATTCCGATCATGGGCCCGGAAGAGCATGGCGGACACTGCGAGATCGAGTTCGACGGGCTCGAGATCGACGACGAGAACCGGCTGATGGAGGTCGGCGAGGGCATGAAGGCGGTGCAGATTCGCCTTGGCACGGCGCGCCTGACCCACTGCATGCGCTGGCTCGGCATGTCCAAACGTGCGCTCGAGGAATGCCTCGACTACGTGAAGGTTCGCGAAAACTTCGGATCGACGCTCGCCGATCACGAGGGTGTGCAGTGGATGCTGGCCGACGCGGCCATGGACATCGAGATCGGACGCCTCCTGACCATGCGGGCGGCCGCCAAGCTGGATACCGGTGACCAGGCCCGCAAGGAGGTCTCGATGGCCAAGATCTGGGTGTCGGAGATCCTGCACAAATGCATCGCGACAGCGATCCAGCTCAACGGGGCGCGTGGCTATTCCAAGGACCTGCCGCTGGAGTGGATGTACCGCTACGCGCCGCAGGCGAAGCTCGTCGACGGGGCGTCGGAGGTCCACAAGATGGTCATCGCACGCCACCTGTTGTCCGAAGAGATGGACTTCTGGAGCTGGGACTAGTGCCCGACGGCCTGCACGCAGGGCCACAGCCGGTTCTGCCGGTATCCCCCGAGGCGTTGGCGGGTTTCCTGTCCGAACGGGTGCAGGCCCCGGTCGTGCTGCACGAAACCGGTCTCCTGGCCGGCGGTGCGGTACAGCACAACTGGCGGCTCGACGTCACCGTGGACGGCGCGCCGCGAACGCTTGTCCTGCGATGCGGCCCCGACCTGCCGCTGCCCGAGAGCCGTCCCAAGCCGTTCGAGTTCGACCTGATTACGCGCGCATGGCACGCGGGTGTGCCCGTGGCCGAGCCATTGTGGTGCGCGGACAGTGCGGGCGGCGGGTTCTTCGTCTCGGCCCATGTGGAAGGCGACACCGACCGGGACCGGCTTTGGCAGGGCAGCACAAACGGCACGCTTGTGGGCGATCTGGGCAAGGCCCTCGCGCGGGTCCATGTGGTGGCGCCCGGGCGCGATGATGTTGTCGAAAGGCCACACGACCGGGTCGGTACGCTTTGGAGCTGGGCCGACGATCTGGTCGATGTGCCCGGCGGTGTCCGCTCCGGACTCGATTGGCTCAACGCGAACACGCCCGCACCGGCGGGCCAGTCGCTCGTACATCGCGACTTCCGGACCGGGAACTTCCTCGTCCGGGATCGGCGGCTCGCCGCGATACTCGACTGGGAATTCGCGGGCTGGGGCGATCCGGCCGAGGATATCGGCTGGTTGTGCGCGCGTTGCTGGCGCGGACCGCATGCGGACCGCGAGGCGGGAGGCCTCGGCCCGCGTGCCGATTTCCTCGACGCGTACCGTTCCGCCGGCGGGCCGGATGCCGGGGCCGGTCGCGTCCGGTTCTGGGAGGTGTTCGCGCACGTCCGCTGGGCGCTGATCGCCCTGCAGCAGGGGGCGCGTGCCCGTGCCGGGGCCTGGCCCGCCCAAGAACTGCGGGAGGCCGCGAGCCGTGTGCCCGAGCTCGCGGCCGATATCGAAGCGGACGTCGCGCGCCTTACGGCGTAACGACGACGCGGCCGACGATCTTCCCGTCCTGGAGGTCCTGCAGGGTTTCGGTCACCTCCGACATGGGCCGCGACGCGACCGGGATCGGATCGACCTTGCCGGCCTTCACCAGTTCCAGAAGTTCCTCCATCTCGCCGAGCGTGCCTACATAGGAGCCGCGCAGCGCGATGTCGCGTGTGGGCAGCGCCAGCGAGGGAATGTCGATCCGTCCGCCATACAGGCCGACCGCGATGTAGCTGCCGCCGCGGCGAATGACGTCGATGCCCAGCTGCGCCGTCTCGGTCGAGGCTACGAAATCGACGACGGCGCCCGCGCCGGCGTCCGTCAGCTCGGCGATCCGCGCCCTCGCATCCTCGCGAAAGGGATTGATCGTGTGGTCCGCGCCCGCCTCGCGCGCGGCTGCCAGCTTCTCCTCGTCCACATCGACGACGATCTTCTCGTTAAGGATGAAGTCGCGCGCGATGCCCACGCCGGTCAGGCCGACGCCGCCCGCACCGATGATCACCAGCTTGTCGTCGGCCGCGATCTCCCTCGCCTTGCGGATCGCGCTGTAGGACGTGATGCCCGCGCAGGCGAGCGTGCAGGCGTAGTGCGGGTCGATGCCGGTGATGTCGAGCAGGTACTTCGGGTGCGGACAGATAATGTGATCGGCGTAACCGCCCGGCCGACGCACGCCCAGCGGCGCGGTCAGGGCGCAGTCGTTCTCGCGGCCCTCGTTGCACCGCGCGCAGTCGCCGCAGCCCAGCCAGGGAAACACCACGCGCGTCTCGCCGACCTTGACGATGTCCGGCGCGTCGGGGCCAAGCGCGACCACCTCGCCGACGGGTTCGTGCCCCATGGTAAAGGGCAGGTCGATGTTGCGGTCCTCAAGCGTCATCTTGGTGCCGTCGCCCAGATCGTAGTAGCCGTGCCAGAAGTGCAGGTCGGAGTGGCACACGCCGCAGGCGATCACCTTGAGCAGGACCTCGGTGCCCTGCGGCTCCGGCGTGTCCATGTCGGTCGGGACGAGCGGCTTGTTGGGCTCGACGAGCTGGTAGCTTTTCATGGCAATTCCTCCCCGGAAATTCAGGCCAATGTAACGGACACAGAGCCGAGACCGGGAATCGAATGGTCGATCCGGTCACCCTGTGAGACCCAATGGGTGGCAAGGACGGAGCCCAGCGTCACGAACTCGCCGGCCTTGAGATGGCGGTCGCGTTCGGCCAGCCGGTTCGCGAGCCAGGCGAGCGCCTCGAGCGGGTGGCCCATGATGAGTTCGCCCTTGCCCGTGGCCAGGAACTCGCCGTTGAGGCGGATCGTTCCTTCCGCATCGGCCAGGTCGATGTCCTGCCAGTCGGCGACCGGGTCGCCCAGGATCACGGCAGCATTGAAGAAGTTATCGGCCGCCATGGTGGGCGTGTCGAG
The DNA here is from genome assembly GCA_038133965.1 of Rhodospirillaceae bacterium. Classification (GTDB taxonomy): domain Bacteria; phylum Pseudomonadota; class Alphaproteobacteria; order UBA6615; family UBA6615; genus JAYPUG01. The sequence goes on from JAYPUG010000040.1 coordinate 8,992, forward strand.
TTCGCGATAGTCGCGGTAGCGCGCCTCGACCAGTTCGATGGATGCCATGACTGCGCCGACCGCATCGCGCACGCTGTCGCGCGTATAGGGCGCACCGCCGGTGGGAATGTCCGCGCCAAGGGTTACGGCGATCTCGCATTCGATCCCGGGATTGACGCAGTCGGCAAAGACCAGGTCGGCATGGTTTCGGTAAACCGTCGGTGCGAACACCTCGCCGAAGGCGGGTTCATGGATGTTCATGTATTCCTGCATCACCGGCGTGGTGCAGCCGATCTTGTAGCCGACCAGTTCGCCCAGCCCGCGTTCCGACAGGATTTCGTTGTGGCGCTCCTGCACCGCGTAGGCGTCGTGCAGGTCCTTCGGCCGGATCGCGGCATCGAGCATGTCGAGTTTCGTCCGGTTGAGACGGTTCTCGGCGATGGCCGTGGCGGCCCGGTCGATCGCGTCGGTTTCCATTTGCGTTACCTAGCCTGTGAATGCGCGCCGCAGCGCGGTGATGTTCAGCTCAAGCGCCGTTTGTGCGGCGTCGATCAGCTTTCCGTAATGCCAGTAGCCGTGGATCATGCCGTCCATGCAGGCATACTCGACCGGCACGCCCGCGGCGGCAAGCCGTTCGCCGTAGCGTTTGCCGTCGTCGCGCAGAGGGTCGAACTCGGCGGTCACGATCTGGGCGGGCGGCAGGCCCGACAGGTCATCCACCTTGCACGGAGACAGCATCGGGTCGTCCGTCGCCGTCACGCCGGGGGCGTAGCAGTCGTAGTACCAGCGCATCTGGTCGCGGGTCAGGAAATAGTCCTCGTCGAGCAGGCCGTAGGACGGCAGGTCCTGCTCGAAGAACATGTCCGTGACGGGATAGACCAGGATCTGGGCCGCGAGCGCGGGCCCGCCGGCATCGCGTGCCCGCAGCGCGAGACCCGCAGCGAGGTTCCCGCCCGCGCTCTCGCCGCCGACGGCGATACGGTCGGGGTCTCCGCACAGGTCTGCGGCATGGGCGTGGACCCAGTTCAATGCGGCCCAGCAATCGTCCGGCGCGGCCGGGTAGGGGTGCTCCGGCGCGAGCCGGTAATCGACCGACACGACGATGCACTCCGCATCACGGCAGACGAGCCGGCATTGCGGATCGCGGCTCTCGACGCTGCCGATGACGAAACCGCCTCCGTGGATGAACACGAAGATCGGCAGGGGTCCCGTGTTCGAATCGGGCCAGTAGATTCGAACCCGGATGTCGCCGTCCGCGCCGGGAATCCGGCGATCCTCGACCTTTGCGACCGGGGCTGGATCGAAATTTCGCGGCTCGATGAAACGGTCGTACGCTGCGCGCGCCTCGGGTGGCGGCAGGTCCTTGAGCGCGGTGGGAGCGCTGTTCAGCAGGTTGAGGACGGCCTGTGCCTGTGGATGGATACCCATGAAGGCTCCCGGTTCGGCGTTTCGGGCGCGTTTGCACGCGCGGGCGAACTATACACGCGAATTTCCCTGTCTGCCGGGGGGCGGTACAATGCGTGCGGGCAGAACGCCGTAC
>JAYPUG010000041.1:0-9709 GCA_038133965.1 Rhodospirillaceae bacterium
CCACCAAGCCGAGCCTGGGGATGGGCGGTGGCTCGGCAACGGCAATGCGCTATGCCATCCCGCGGCTGGTCGATGCTCTGACCCGGAGGCTCTTCCTCGAGGATGCCGCGCGTCACACCGACGATATTCTTTCGTTCGATGAACCGGACCTCGATACCCGGCCTGTGCACGACCGCGAAGACTAGCGTCCCGGCTTTTCACCCGGCAGGTGGGCCAGCGCGTCCGCGGGCACGTGTTCCAGCTGGCCCGTTTGTCCCGGCTTCAACCAGAAGAGCTCGAGCGTCGAGGTGACCTGCTTCTCGAAATAGATCAGGCGCAGCGGGTACCACCCCGGCTCACTCACCTCTACCGGGATGAGATCGGAGAAACGATCGGAATGGACGATCGGATCGTAAACGACCCGCTTGCCACCGATCTCGAGATTCACCCCATCGTTCGAGTGCATTGCGAAGGTATAGGTCCCGGCGACGGGCATGTTGATGTATCCGCGAATATCGGCACCAACGAAATCGGCCTGGCCGCTGGTCAGCACATCGCCGTCGCCGACGAAATAGTCGAGAACGGCGATGGGTTCACCCTCAACACCGTCCTTGTACTTCGCCCACTCCAGAACCTCGCGCGTGTGGTCGAACTTGGCAAAGTAGTAGGTCACCGCAAGCCCCGGCGAGAGCTCTTTAGCCGCCGGCTGCGGCGTCGCAAGGACAAGTCCGGACACCATTTCTGCGGCGTGTCCGGCAACAGGAGCAAACCCGAACGTGGCCGCCAGTGCGACGGCTACAAGCACCCTCCGCATCTGCATCCCCTCCTCAAGTCAGGCGCGTTCGAGCACCGTTGCGATACCCTGTCCGACGCCGATGCACATGGTACACAGCGCATACTTCGCGTCGCGCTCCTGCAGTTCGTAGGCCGCGGTCGTCGCAAGACGCGCACCGCTCGCCCCCAGGGGATGCCCCAGTGCGATGGCGCCGCCGTTGGGATTGACGTGCTCGGCATCGTCGGCAACTCCCAGATCGCGCGTGACCGCCAGCGCCTGCGCTGCGAACGCCTCGTTGAGCTCGATCACGTCGATGTCGCCAATCTTGAGTCCCAGTCGCTCAAGCAGCTTGTGCGTGGCCGGCGCGGGCCCGAAGCCCATGATGCGCGGCGGCACCCCGGCGGTTGCCGTGCCCACAACACGTGCGATGGGCGTAAGGCCATGCTTCTCGATCGCCGCCTCCGAGGCGATGATCATGGCGCAGGCTCCGTCGTTCACACCCGAGGCGTTGCCCGCGGTCACGCTGCCGTTCTCGCGGAACGGCGTCGGCAGCTTGGCAAGCGTGTCGGGGTCGGTGTCGGGGCGCGGATGCTCGTCCGTATCCACGATCACGGAATCACCGCGCCGCTGCGGCACCTCGACAGGTACGATCTCCTTTGCCAGCCGGCCGTTCTCCAACGCCGCCTTGGTGCGCGCCTGCGACCGGTACGCGAACGCATCCTGGTCGGTCCGCGAAACCTGGAACTCCTCGGCGACGTTCTCCGCCGTCTCGGGCATGGAATCGATGCCGTACTCGGATTTCATCTTCGGGTTCACGAACCGCCAGCCAATGGTCGTGTCCTCGACCTGGTTCGACCGCGAAAACGCGCTCGTCGCCTTGGGCATCACGAAGGGCGCGCGTGACATACTTTCCACGCCACCGGCCACCACCAGATCGGCCTCGCCCGTGCGGATTGCCCGCGCCGCAGCGGTCAGCGCCTCAAGTCCCGACCCGCAAAGCCGGTTCACGGTGGCGCCCGGTACATTCGACGAGTAGCCGGCGAGCAGCAGCGCCATGCGTGCCACGTTCCGGTTGTCCTCGCCCGCCTGGTTGACGTTGCCGTAATAGACCTCGTCCACCTCATCCCAGGCGACACCCGGGTTGCGCGCCATCAGCGCCTTCATGGGGATGGCGCCCAGATCGTCGGTACGAACGGCGGACAGCGAACCGCCATAACGGCCAAACGGGGTGCGGACGGCATCGCAGATATAGGCTTCGGGCATATCGGTTCTCCTGTGTCGGGCAGCCGGCAGCTATGCGGCCTGCGGGCGGCGGCCGTGATAGGCGTCATCGAGCAACGCGCGTATGCCTTCGCGCGTGATCGGACGCGGGTTGTAGTAGGGATTCTGGGTGGCGATGTCGGCCGCCCGGTCAAGGTCGGCCTCCTGCATGCCGAGGTCGGCGAGGGCCATCTTCGCACCGATCGACTTTGCGAGATCGTAGATCGCGCCTGCCGGATCGTCCGTCTCGAGCGCGCGCGACAGCCGCACCATCGCTTCCGGCGCCGCCTCGCGATTGTAGGCGGTGGCATGGGGAATGACGATCGTGTGGGTCTCGGCATGGGGCAGGTTGAAGCTGCCGCCCAGCGTGTGACAAAGCTTGTGGTGGAGCGCCATACCGACGGCACCCAGCGACGCACCGGACAGGTAGGCGCCATAGGCCGCCTCGGCGCGCGCCTCCAGGTCATCGGGGCGCGACACAACGATGGGAAGGGCATGCGCCAGCGCGCGCACTCCCTCTTCCGCCATCATCGAGACGATGGGGTTCGCCGTCTCGGAGTAGAGCGCCTCGACGCAGTGGGCGATGGCATTCATGCCGCTCGGGCCCGCGATGTGCACCGGCAGGGTGGCGGTCAACGTGGGGTCGTAAACGACCGTAGTCGGCAGCACCTTCGTATCGCGGCCCGTTTTCTTGATCCCGTCCTCCGTCAGGCCCCAGATCGGAGTCATTTCGGACCCGGCATAGGTCGTGGGCACCGCGATGATCGGCAAGCCGAACTCCAGTGCGATCGCCTTGCCGAGCCCGATGGTCGAGCCGCCGCCCACGGCGACACAGGCATCAGCACCGAGGCGTTGCGCCTCGTCGCGCGCGGCCTTCGCCACTTCGACAGGCACGTGCATTTCGGCCTTGTCATAGACACCGGCCGCCCGGTCGCCGAGGCGGCGCGCCACGTCTTCGGCCTGTCCGCGCTGCTGCGGCGTCGACAGCACGAGCGCCTTGGCGACGCCGAGACGTTCGACCTCGCCGGCCAGCCGATCGAGGCTGCCGACCCCGAACACCACGCGCCCGGGCAGGGAGTCATAGACGAATTCGCGCATGCCACCTCTCCTCGTGCCGGTGTCTTGGTGCACCGGCATCGCTGCGAACCTAGCGCACCGCCGCGCGCGGGCAAACATCCGTGAACAGGCGACGGGTCGTTCGGAACAGCGGATTGCGCAGGGGAAACAAGCCAACACGATTGCGGATCCACATACCATGGAGCGTTCAGTGCGTTGCCGGCATCCGTTTCGCACAAACCGGGGCGGCGACTCCCAACCGGACGGCGGTTGGAGTAGCATCGCCCAATCGAATTCACGGGCGAATCCGGTAGCACCGGACGACACAGAGAGAAACGCGATGAAGACCAAACAGTTCACCCCCGACGAAATGGAAGCGCGGGTCGCGCGCTTCGCGCAGCTCAAGCCGCAGAGTTCGAGCTACGACGCCGAAGTGGGCATCCCCAAGGAAGTCTATGAGATGATGACGGCGCGCACGCTCTATCTGCTGATGTCGCCGGAGGAGCAGGGCGGGCCGATGGCCCAGCATCCTGCCGTGACCACGGTGGACAAGATGAGCGTCATCATCGCCGAGTGCCCGCCGGGAGACGGACCGCTGCTCCACGCCCACCAGTTCACCCGCGAGACCTTCATGTGCCTCGACGGCCGGTTCAAGATCCAGTGGGGCGATGAGGGCGAGAACGAACTGTTCCTCGACCGCTGGGACATGGTGGCCGTACCCGAGGGCGTCGTGCGGCGCTTCGAGAATGTCAGCGACCAGACCGGGCACCTTCTCGTCTGGATCAACGGCGATTCCGAGGAAGCCTTCAACGACATCGACCATCCGAAGGTCGAGGCCGACCGGTTGCGCGAGAAGTTCGGCGCGGAAACCGTCGAGAAACTGCGGGGCATCGGTGTCAGCTTCGAAGCGGGGGTCGAGGACGGCCGCGACGCGGCCGAATGACCGGGACGGCCATGGGACAGGCAAAGGTCGCCCGCTTCGCGGATGTCCGCTCACAGGGCGCGCGGTTCGCCGCCGAGATGGGTGTGCCGCTGGGTGCCTACCAGAAGATGACGGCGGAGGAGTTCTTCCTGATGCTGTCGGATGACGCGCTGGGCGGGCCGTTCGCGACCGACCCGGGGATCGCGGACGACCAGGGCATGGTCATGGCGATCGTCAGGTGTTCGCCCGGCCAGGGTCCCTACCTGCATGCCCACTACAACACGCTCGAGAGCTTTACCTGCCTGGACGGGCGCTTTCGCATCACCTGGGGCGACATGGGCGAGAACGAGGCATTCCTCGACCCGTTCGACACGATATCCGTGCCGCGCGGCGTGGTGCGCACATTCGCGAACGCGTCTGACGACACGGCGCATATCCTGGGCTTCATCCGCGGCGATTCGCCGGACGATTTCTCCGATGTGGCCATGACACCGGCCGCGGCAGACGACCTCGACGCAACCTTCGGTGGCGGCACGGCCGACAAGATTCGTGACATCGGCTGGCGATTCGACGCCGGTGTCGATGCACCGACCGCTCAGGTCACACCGAACGAAATGGCCACCCGGATCGCACGTTTCGAAAGCCTCGCAGCGCTCGACGCCGACCGGGCCGCCTCCACCGCGATGCCCGGTGCCACATCGGTGCGGCTCGTCATGTCGCCCGACGGCGGCGAGGCCCCCGTTTCAGGCGATGCCGGCATGCTCGTCACCATCGCGGAGCTTGCTCCGGGCACGCATACCGGAACGTTTGCACGTGGCAGCGGGCGGGAGTCGGTCATGTGCCTCGGCGCCGAAATCACGCTCGATGGGGCCGCGGGCCCGCTCAGCCGGTGGGACACGGCAGCATTCGCCGCAGGCGAATCGCGCGCCTGGCGCAACGAAAGCGGCCAGACAGCGTGGCTGCTGTCGATCGTCAGCGGCGTCGCGGACGGCGATTTCGCGACCGTGCGCCCAACGGCCTAGCGGGCTCCGGTTCGCGCGTTACGCGCGTTCGGTGGCGTCGCGGGCCTCAATCGCCTGCTTCGACTTGCCGTCCGGATTCTCGGCCCAGAAGGCCTCGTTACAGTCGAGCGTGGCATAGGGCATGATCATGCCCGGATCGAACGGATAGGGTTCCTCACCCGCCGCGATCTTCCGTGGCCAGTCGGGATCGGCCAACGCACCCTTGGCGATCGAGGCGAAGTCGCCCTCTTCCTCGACGATGGCACGCTCGGCCTCGGCCGGATCCTGCAGCTTGCCGTTGGACATGGTCGGCAAGCCGGAGTGGCGCCGCGCCAGCCCCGACAGGCTGTGGTCCGTGCCAAAGACATGCGCGATCCCCAGATGGGCGCTGCAGTCGAAATAGTCGATCCCGGTGTCGGCAATGGCGGAAAACACGAGCTTCGCGTCGTCGTCGCCGCCCGCCCACGCATAGTCGAAATCGTTTACCTTGGTCTGGGAAATGCGAACCCCGACGGGCTTGTGGGGGACCGCCGCGCGCACGGCCTGCATCACCTCGCAATGGAATCGCACGCGGTTCTCGAGGGCACCGCCATACTCGTCGTCGCGCAAGTTCGTGTAGTCGGTCAGGAACTGGTCGGCGATGTAGCCGTTGGCACCATGCACCTCGACCCCGTCGAACCCGACCGCCATTGCGCGCCGCGCCGCGGCCGCGTAACTCTCGATCACCTCGGAAATCTCGTCACGCGTGATCTCGCGCGGGGTCTGGAACACGTCGCCCGATCCGCGGTAGCGGGGAATCTGCTTCCCCTTGGGCGTGACGACCGACGGCGCGATCGAGCCCTCGACCCAGTTGTTTCCCTGGTTGACGGCGCCGCAATGGAACAACTGCATGAAGATCGGAACGCCCTCGGCGTGGACCGCATCCACGACCTTGCGCCAGCTCTCGGCCTGCTCGTCGGTCGCGACACCCGGCTGATACAGGTAGCCCTGGCTGTACTTGAGGTCGATATAGACCCCCTCGGTCATCACCAGGCCCCAGCCGCCGCGCGCGAAGCGCGCGTAATATTCGGCCATCTGGTCGGTGACGATACCGTCGGGCGTGGCGCTGGTGCGTGTCATCGGCGAAACGACAGTGCGGTTCGCCGTCTCGACGCCGCGGATCTCTCCGGGGCTGAACAGGTTCGGGTAGGCGTCGACGCCGGGGCCGCTCAGGGACATCGCTTGTTTCCTTCTACTTTTCGATCGGGACGCCGACGAGGCTGCCCCATTCGGTCCACGAGCCGTCGTAGCTGCGCACGTTCTCGTAGTCGAGGATCTGGGTCATCGTGAACCAGGCCAGGGTCGCGCGATGGCTCAGCCGGCAATAGGAGATGACATCCTTGTCAGCCGTGGCGCCACGGTCGGCCAGCAACGCGCGCAGCTCGTCCTCGGACCTGAAGGTCATGTCGTCGTTCAGAAAATCGTCGAAGAACAGATGCCGTGCGCCCGGGATGCGGCCCGCACGCTCCGCGCCGACATCGGGCGCCTCCAGCGCGTTCACCCTTTCGCCCCGGTACTCTTCCGGCGTGCGGTGATCGAGCAGCGCCACACTCCCGGCGGCGATATCGTCCAGCTTCGCGAGAATCTCGGAAAACCGCACGCGCATCGAATCGTTGCGGCCGGTCCCTGGTGTGTAGCGTGCCGGTGTGGGCGTCGGCACCTCGGTGCTCGTCGGCAGGCCGAGCTTCTCCCAAAGCACCCGGCTGCCGTTGAGCAGGCGCACGTCGGGATGACCGAGATAGGTAAACACCCACCAGCCATAGGTGCCGAACTGCACCGGGTCGCCATAGCACACGACCGTCGTGTCATTGGAAATACCCAGCGCCGCACAGCGTTCGGCGAACATCTCGGGCGACGGGAAGTCGCGGATCGTGTCGTCCCACAGGAAGTCCTTCCAGAAGAACCCGTGGGCGCCCGGAACGTGCCAACGGTCGTAGGATTCCGTGCCGGTCCAGTTGAATTCGAGGACGACCACGTTCGGATCGTCGAGGTGTTCGGCAAGCCACGCAGGCTCCACCAGCCGGTCTGTCGCCATCACTCCCCCTGCCCCGCATTCGCGGTGTTAGACTGACCGCGACTTAAACGCGCCGGGCGTCGAAAATCAATCACGCCGCCCGATGCGCGACACAAGGACCAAGCGCGCATGACATCCATCGGCGTTGTCAGCACCGGCGACATGGGCCATGCGGTCGCTCGCACACTGCGCGACGGCGGACACGACGTGTTCACCTCGCTGGCCGGACGCAGCGCACGCACCGCGGCGCTCGCCGCCGAAGCAGGAATCGCGGACGCGGGTACCCTCACCGACATGGTGGCCCGCGCCGATATCCTCCTCTCGATCATGCCGCCCGCCGCTGCGGAGAGCTTCGCGCGGGACACCGCGGACGCCGTGCGCGCGTCGGGCCGGGCACCGCTGTTCGTCGATTGCAACGCCATCGCACCCGGGACATCCAGGGACATCGGCGCAATCGTCCGGCAAGCAGGCTCGGACTATGTCGATGGCGGGATCATCGGTGCGCCGCCGGGCCGGCGCACACCGACCCGCCTCTATGTCAGTGGGGACCGGGCCGAGGAGCTCGCCGCATTCGCAAGGCCGGACATGCGGATCGTGCCGCTGGGAACGGACATCGGCGCCGCGTCGGGCCTGAAGATGTGCTACGCGGCGCTCACGAAGGGCACGATGACCCTCGACACGCTGGTACTCATGGGGGCGGCGCGCCTCGGACTTGCCGGGGATCTGCGCGCGGAGATGATCGAAAGCCAACCCGTCGCGCTGGAACGCATGGAGCGCATGGTGCCCTGGCTCGCCGCGGACGCCGAGCGCTGGGTCGGCGAAATGCACGAAATCGCGAAGACATTCGCAGAGACGGACCTGACACCACGCATGCACGAGGGTGCTGCCGAGATGTTCGAACTGTTGGCAGCCTCGCCGCTGGCGGCGGAAACACGCCAGACCGCCGATCGGTCGCGAACGCTGGATGCCGCGATCGAAGCGTTTCTTACGGTGCTTTCTTCCCCGGACCGCGACGCGGCCGACTAGCGCCCCGGCGCGCACCGCCACCACGCCCGGTCCCGCGTGCCCCGCCAGTCCCGGCCTGTTTGGCGGTGGCGGGCGCGCGTTTCGGCCCTCTGCCCTGTCCGCGGAGCTTCTTGGCCAGCGCATTCAGTTCCTTGCGCTCGAAACGCAGGTCTTCCTCGGCCTGGCCATCGCCGGTGACGGCGCGAATTTGCTGATCGATCTGGTGAATGACGTTCTCGATCGCGCGCACCACGTCGTTGACCTGTGTCCGGTCGCGGCAACGCAGGACAACCTCCTGATTCATCATCAGATCGGCAAACGCGTCGGGTTCGCTCTTGCCCAGCCGCTCGAGCGTGCGATCGACTTCTGTCCAGGCCGAACGCCAGTCGCCATAGACCGTGGGGGCACGCTCCCGGCCACGCGACCGTGCGACGCTTTCCAGCTGGACCATGATTCGGACGAACTGCCAGACGACGACCCGCAATTCGGTGGCGTCCGGGCTTGCGGACGCGTGGGACCGGCTCATTCGGGCATTTCCTCGCGCAGCTTTCCGTCACTCGGGCCACACGACGCGCAGTAGCAGTTCTCAATCTTGCGGCGCGGCCGGCGCACATAGTGGTAGGCCTGCAGACAGGACACGCAGCGCCAGACGAACTTCGCATTCGCCTCGCGCGACAGGTAAGGAATCCTGTGCCGCACGTTGGGCACCTCGCCCAGCAGGCGCATGATCTCTCGCCAGCGGTCGCCATGCCGGCAGGGCCGGCCATGGAACCGGTCGGCCAGCACGTGTGCGCATTCGTGCAGGAAAGTCGCGTCCCGGTCGCGTTCGCGGCCCCGCTCCAGAAGCCGCACATTCAGCACGATCCGGCGTTCCGCCGCATAGGCCGCGCCCGCGAGCGTACGCGCACGGCGGCTGATCACGACGGCGCTGTCGAGCAGATCGCGAAATGCGGGGTCGAGCTCGGCTGCGCGCGACAGACGGTGCGCCAGCCCCCAACGCTCAGCGATTTCGCGCACCGTGCCGATCCGCCGGTGTCCGGATGCCAGAGTTTCAGCGGCCAATGGAGATCACCCTCCCCGCCTGTTCGGGACGCGGCAGTCTAGCATGAGACGCCGCGATCCGGTCGAGACGAGCGCGCACGTCGTCCGGCATGGGTGCGGAGCGCCGGACGCCCATATCGACATGCAGGCTGATCAGCTCATTCGTCGAGGCCAGGTACCCTTCCTCGGTGTGATACATGAAATGCATGTAATGCAGGCGCTTGGCATCGTGTTCGAGTAACTGCGTCTCGAAGCGCATCGGCGCACCGGCCAGCAGTTCCCGGTCGTACGTAATATGCGCCTCGAGCGTGAAGGTCGAACAGTCGTTCGCGGCCATGTAGGCCTCGCCCAGGCCGACATAGTCGAAGAACGCGTCGGTCGCATGATCGAAGGCGAGCATATAGTAGGCCAGATTCATGTGGCCGTTGTAGTCGATCCAGTCCGCCTGGACAGACTCCCGGTGCAGCGCCAACGGCGCCGGGATTTCGGATTCCGCCACGGTGTCCTCGCTCATGGCACGGAGCATAGCGGCAGGCCCAAGGTCGGCGAAAGTGCCTCCCCGGCCCCCGTGCCGCTAGTCGCGGCCGGCTCCGCCAAAGGCAATGGCGGGGCAATTC
>JAYPUG010000041.1:9719-10497 GCA_038133965.1 Rhodospirillaceae bacterium
GCATCGATGGTTTCGATTGTGTCGGTTTCGACCCCACCAATCCCCGTAATGGCCTTATGGAGCTGGATATCCAGAGGACCCTGGAAGCCATAACCCTCCGGCACATCGGGCATATAGAAGGTTGTGAAGACCTCTGCCTCAGAACAATTTCGATGAGGATCGAGGCGAACCCTCAAGGCATCACCGCTTACAAGCTGACCGCCCTGTGTGCCCAGATAGCCAAAATCTTCTACGTCGTCGTGAATCCATTTGAAGGGACTATTAAGGTACTCGCTATCGGGGATTCCTTGCGCCGCTTCCTGCGCCTCGGCCCCTTTAATCCCGATCCCCTCGTCAGAAAGCAGCATCACTCCGCACACGGCTATGAGGCCAAGACAAACATATGCCTGTTTGCAGAAGGCTGATGATCGTCGCATTTCCATGTCTCCCCCTAAGCGGCTCAGCGAGTGGCTGTTTCGATTGAGGGAAATTCTGGTTCGATAGAGGCGGTTACTTCAGCCTCTGTTCGGCGGTTCCGAATATCCTCAACGCCATCAGCTGTAGCGAATGCGGGATTGGTCTCGCCCAGCCCCTCGATGCTGAAGGTGTATTCGCCGGGCCAAGTTGCCTTGATGGCGTTAACAACAGCGAGGGCACGGGATACGGAGAGCTTTTGGTTATGATCCTCCGATCCGGAGCGGTCGGTATGCCCGACGACATGAACATGTAACTGAAGGTCATCCCATCCCTTAGAGGCAAAGGATTGGATAAGAATGAGGTCCTCAGTCCGCGGATGTGA
>JAYPUG010000042.1:0-2439 GCA_038133965.1 Rhodospirillaceae bacterium
TCGTCGGGCGGGGCGGCATCGGCGGTGGCGGCGCGAATCCTGCCCGCGGCGCACGCCAGCGACGGGTTCGGCTCGATCCGCGTCCCGGCTTCGTGCTGCGGCCTGGTCGGTATGAAGCCCACGCGGGGGCGCAATTCCTTCTCCCCCGGACTGGGCGAGCGCATGGGGGGGATCGTTGCCGAGCACACGGTCTCGATCACCGTGCGCGACCATGCCGCGATCCTCGATGCGACGGCCGGTCCCGCGCCGGGCGACCCGTATTTCGCGCCGCCGCCCGCGAAACCCTTCCTGGCCGAGACGCAGGTGGCGCCGGGCCGCCTGCGCATCGCCTATACCTATGGCGGTGCGACTGGTTCGAAGACCGATGGCGAACACACGCGCGTCCTCGACGAAACGCTTCGCGTGCTCGAGGGGCTGGGGCATGCGGTGGAGGAGGCCGACCCGCCGGTCGTCAACGACGAGATGCAGGAGATCTTTCGCACGCTCATGGCCGCGAACGCGGCGCAGGCGATCCGCAGCCATCCGACGAAGGGGCGCCTGCCCGAGGCGGGCGAGGTCGAGAACGTCGTCGCCGCAACCGCGGCGAAGGGCGAGTCCGTCACCGGTCACGACGTGTTCATCGCCCAGGCGCGCATGCATGCGGCCGCGCGGCGGCTCGCCGCGTTCCTCGAAGCCCACGACGTGCTGCTGACGCCGGGGCTCGGGCACATGCCCCCGAAGCTCGGCTGGCTCGACATGATGATGGACGACGCCGACGAATACTGGGACCGGGTGGCGGCGTTCTCGCCGTTCACGGTGTGGTTCAACCTGATGGGCAATCCGGCGATCAGCCTGCCGCTCGGGACCACCGCGGAGGGCTTCCCGGTGTCCGTGCAGGCGGTGGGGCGCTACGCCGACGAGGCGACGCTGTTCCGGCTGTCGGCCCAGCTCGAACAGGCGATGCCCTGGCGCGGCCGGCGGCCGGAGGGGCTGCCGGTGATTTGATGGGCCCGAACGCCGTGTTCGGAGTCGTGCGCCTGGGTTACACTTGTCCCGTTCATCATGGACAAGGAGACAGGCATGGACGGTACGACACCTGTCGACTCGTTGGCGCTTCGTGAGGAAGTGAAGTCGAAATACCGCGAGGTCGCGATCGATCCCGCGGGCGATTTCCACTTCCATACCGGCCGGCCACTCGCGGCACGGCTCGGTTGTGAGGCCGCGACGGTCGATCCGATGCCCGACGAAGCGGTTGAATCCTTTGCGGGCGTCGCCAATCCCTTTTCCCTTCGCACGCTCGAGGCGGGCGAGAAGGTGGTCGATCTCGGCTCCGGCGGCGGTTTCGACTGTTTCGTCGCGGCGGGGCAGGTCGGGCCCGACGGCGCCGTGGTCGGCGTGGACATGACCGAGGAAATGCTCGCGCGTTCGCGCGCGGCTGCCGAGTCCATGGAACTCGACCATGTGGAGTTCCGCGAGGGGCTGCTCGAGGCGGTGCCGGTCGAGGATGGCTGGGCGGATGTCGTCATTTCCAACGGCGTCATCAACCTGTGCGCCGACAAGGGCAAGGTGATGGCCGAGATCGGACGGATTCTCAGGCCCGGCGGGCACCTTCAGTTCGCGGATATCGCGAATGGCCAGCCGGTACCGGAATCAGCCGTCTCGAACATAGACCTCTGGACGGCTTGAATTGCCGGTGGCGTTCCGTGCGAAGGCTGGCGGCAGTTGATGAAGGAAAACGGTTTCGAGGACATCGAGATCGGCCCGCCCATCGATACCTTCGAGGGTGCATCGGGCGAGGGTAACGCCCGGGCATTCGAGGTGTTCGGCTACGCGTTCAAGGCGCGTTCAGACGTATCCGGGCGCGGCCGCAAACGGCCGCGCCCTTTCGTATGCGCGTGCGGCGCGCAGGACCGTCGCCTCGTCCCAGTGCCTGCCGACGATCTGAAACGCGACCGGCATGTCCTCGTCGCCCAGCCCGCAGGGAACGGACGCCGCCGGGTTCTTGGTCATGTTGAACGGGTAGGTGAAGGGCGACCATTCGGCCCACTCGCCGCTGTCTTGCCCCGGTGCGCGGTATTCGCCCGCGGCGAAGGCTTCCAGGGGCATGCACGGTGTGATCATCAAATCGTAGTCGGCCATGAACATCGCCATCGCGGTGCCCAGTTCGCCGACGCCGGCATAGGCGCTGATCAGGTCCATCTCGTTGAAGCGTTTGCTGTACTCGGCGATGGCTGCGAGGCCCGGATCGACGACGGCGCGCTGTTCCTCGGTCATCTGCTCCAGCATCCAGCGGTCGGCCGTGGACCAGATGACGTCGATCAGGTGCCTGTAGTCCGGCAGTTCCGGTTCGGCATCGACAACCTGTGCGCCCAGTTCGCGATAGACCGCGACCGCCGCATCGACGGCTTCGCGCACATCGTCGTCGGCCCAGCCGAAGCCGCCCAGGGTGGGGGCGTAGGC
>JAYPUG010000042.1:2449-10445 GCA_038133965.1 Rhodospirillaceae bacterium
CCTCGATCCCATTGCGCCAGTCCTGCCCCTGCACGGGCGCCATCGCATAGTCGCGATGGTCCGGCTTGTCGGAGAAGACGGACAGCAGCAGCGCGGCATCGGTGACCGTGCGTGTCATAGGACCGAAATTGGCCATGTCGCCGATGTGCGGCGCGCGCGGGTAGTTCGGGACGAGGCCGAAGGTCGCCTTGATGCCGAACACGCCCGCAAAGGCGGCGGGAATGCGGATCGAGCCGGCCCCGTCAGAGGCCTGGTGCAGAGGGCCCATGAAGGACGCGCAGGCCGCGGATGCGCCGCCCGACGAGCCGCCGGGCGTGCGCTGCGGGTTCCACGGGTTGCGGGTGATGCCGGTCAGCGGGCTGTCGGTCACACCCTTCCAGCCGAACTCCGGCGTCGCCGTCTTGCCGGTCAGGACGGCGTTGTTCCGGCGCAACGCTGCGACGGCGGGCGCGTCGATATCCTGCGGCGCATCGGGGTCCGAGGTGCGCGATCCGCGCATGGTCGGCCAGCCGATGGTCGGCGTCAGGTCCTTGATCGAGACGGGGATGCCGTCGATCAGGCCTTCCGGCGCGCCTTTCGCCCAGCGGGCCTCGGACGCGCGCGCAAGCTCGCGGGTCGTATCGGGGTCGAGGTGGATGAAGGCGTTGAGCGTGTCGTTGTGCCGTTCGATCTGGCCGAGGACCGCGTCGGCAACCTCGACCGGAGACGCGTCCTTGCGGGCATAGAGGTCGAGAAGCTCGACCGCCGTCGCCTTAAGCAACTCGGTGCTCATGCCGCGACCAGACCTTTCTCGCGCACCATCGCCAGCGTGTCGTCGAGCGCCAGACGGAACCGCGCGATCATCTCCTCGATCTCGTCGGCGGTGATGATCAGCGGCGGGCAGAACGAGATCGTGTCACCGATGGCGCGCACGATCAGCCCGTGATCCTCGGCGCGCTGGTTGCAGAACGGGCCCACGGCATCTGCGGGATCGAAGGCCTCGCCCGTTTCCTTGTCGCGCACCAGTTCGACGCCGGCGACCAGCCCCTTGCCGCGCACCTCGCCGACCAGCGGGTGATCCAGAAGCGCGCGCAGGCCGCCCTGGAAATGCGGCTCCATCGCGCGGACATGGCCGACGATGTCCTCGTCCTCGTAGATGCGCAGCGCCTCGCGCGCGACCGCGGCCGAGACCGGGTGGCCGGAATAGGTGAAGCTCAGCCCGAACACGCCGACCCGGTCGCTTTCCTCGGCGATCGCGTCGAACACGCGGGCGTTCACCATCAGCGCCGAGATCGGCAGGTAGGCGCTCGACAGACCCTTGGCGCAGACGATCATGTCGGGCTCGAGCTCCATGGTCGTGGTGCCGAACATGTTGCCGGTGCGCCCGAACCCGGTGATCACCTCGTCGGAGACCAGCAGCACGTCGTGCTTCTTCAGGACCGCCTGGATCTTCGCGAAATAGTCCGGCGGCGGCACGACGACACCGCCCGAGCCCATGATCGGCTCGGTGAAGAAGGCCGCGACCGTGTCCGGGCCCTCGGCCTCGATCAGTGCATCGAGTTCCCCGGCGAGGCGCGTGGTGAAATCTTCCTCGCTCTCGCCCGGGTTGGCGTGGCGGTAATGGTGGGGCGCGGTGACGTGCAGGAAACCGTCCAGCGGCAGCCCGAACGAGGCGTGGTTGTAGTACATGCCCGAGAGGCTGGCCGACGCGATGGTGTTGCCGTGATAGGCGCGCTTGTGGGCGATGATCTTGCGCTTTTCGGGCTTGCCGACCGCGGCCCAGTAGTACCAGACGATCCGTGCCGCGCTGTCGTTGCCCTCGGAGCCGGAGTTGGCGAACCATATCTTCGACATCGGCACCGGCGCGATCTCGAGCAGCTTCTCCGCCAGTTCGATCACCGGCGAATGGCTCTTGTGGTTCGTCAGGTGATAGTAGGGCAGGCGCGCCATCTGGGCCGACGCGGCCTCGACCAGCCGGTGCTGGCCGTAGCCGAGCGAGAGGCACCACAGCCCCGACATACCCTCGATGTAGCGCTTGCCGTGGATGTCGGTGACCCAGACGCCCTCGCCATGCTCGATCACCACCGGCCCCTTCTCGAGATGGGCCTTGAGGTTGGTCAGCGGATGGATGACCGACGCGGCGTCGCGCGCCTCGGGCGAGTTCGGTCGCGGGGCTGTGTCGTCCGGCATGGTAGTCTCCCCGTGCGGCTACTCGGCCGCGTCCTGCAGGCCGTCCGAGACCTCGACATTCTCGGGCGCGATCTCGTAGCCCGCGGCGGCGGCCTGCATCTTGATGAGCGCGGCGAAGTCGTCCTCGCCATGACCCAGCCCGATCAGCGCCTGCACCATCTCGCGGGTCAGGTTGGTGATCGGCATCGGCACCTCGAGGTCGCGTGCCTCGGCGAGTGCCAGGTCCAGGTCCTTGCGCAGCATCTTCGACGTGTGGGTCGCGGTGTAGTCGAGGTTCACCAGGGCCGGCGCCTTGTAGTTGGTGAAGATCGAGGCCATCGCGCTCTTGTTGAAGTAGTTCAGGAAGTCGGCGCGCTTGATGCCGCCCTTCTCGCAGAGAACCGTGATCTCGGCCAGGCATTGGGCAACAACGCCGAGCATCACGTTGTGGGCGAGCTTGGCGAGGCGCGAGGAATCGCCCTCGCCGATATAGGTCTCGGCCCGGCCGAGCTCGGCGATATAGGGGCGAGCGGTCTCATAGGCCTCGCGCGCGCCCGACACACCCAGTGTCGCCTTGCCCGCCGCGACGGCATGCCCGTTGCCGCTGATGGGGGAGGCCAAAAACTGAACGCCCTTGGCCTCGCAAGCGGCCCGAATCTCGGCCGAAGCCTCGAGAGAGACGGTCGAGCTGTCGGAAACGATCTTGGGTAGCTTGTCACCCGAAAGCACACCTTCGGGGCCGGTCGTGACCTCGCGGAATGCCTTGTCATCGGTGACGATGGTGAACACGATGTCTCGGTCGGCTAGGTCGGCGGGACGCGCGACCACCTCGACACCCAGCGGCTCGGCCTTCGCTGCCGTGCGGTTATAGACTTTCACATCCGCACCTGCCCGGATCAGGCGATCGGCCATCGGGTAACCCATCTTGCCGGTGCCGATCCATCCGATCGTGTGTGACTTGAGGCTGTCGCCTGACATGAACCTTCTCCTCGGGTGAAGCTGATTGCGTGCAACATTACAGGACGCGCGCTATACCGTCCCGTGTTTCCCGATCTTTTAGCTCCTTCGATGCGCCCCGTCATGTCCGCCGCGCCCGTCAATCCGCCGCCGACCGCGTTCACCGAATGGACGGACGAGGCGCGCCGCGCGAACCTGCGCGAAACGATCGATGCCGCGCCCGATCCCTCGGAAATCTGGGTGTTCGGTGCGGGGTCGCTGATCTGGGACCCGCGGTTCGAGCCGGCCGAGACACGAACGGCGACGCTGACGGCATATCGCCGCGCCTTCAGCTTCTGGACCATCCGATCACGCGGTTCGTTCGAGCATCCGGGCCTCGGGCTGGCACTCGAGCCGGGCGGCACCTGTGCGGGCGTCGTCTTCCGGCTGCCCGATGCGGGACGCGACGACATTCTCGAGGCGCTGTGGCGGCGCGAGATGAGCGGCGGCGTCTATGTGCCGACCTGGGCCGACGCGGATACCGAGGCGGGGCCGATCCGCGCGCTGGGTTTCGCCGCGAACCGCGATCACCGCAATTATGCGGGAATCCTGCCGCAAGAGGACTCCGCGCGCATCATCGCCACGGCACGAGGCACGCGGGGCACCTGTCACGAGTACCTGTCGCTCCTGGTCGAAGCGCTGGACCGGTACGGACTGGACTGTCCCGAGACCCTGGACCTGCATCGCCGGGTACAGGCCGAACTGGCGCTGCTGGGCGAGGGGCGCGCATGACCGGAAAGCCGTCGCCCGACAACCCGGCCGCCCTGCGCAACGCCGGCCCGATCCTCGATGTGCTTCGCCCGCTGATGCCTGCGCGCGCGCGGGTGTTCGAGGCGGCGAGCGGCCGCGGCCATCATGCGGTGTATTTCTGCAACGCGCTCGACATCGACCGCTGGTACACGAGCGAGACCGATCCCGCGCTGATCGAGCGGATGAATGCCGGGTTTGCGGACCTGGCCCCCGAGGGTGTCGTGCCGCCCGTTCCGGCGGACATGTGCGATCCCGGCTGGGCGGAGACGGTGTTGGCGACGACAGGCCCGGTCGATGCGGTGTTCAACGTCAACATGATCCACGTGGCGCCGTGGGAGGCCTGCCTCGGTCTGCTGGCCGGCGCGGCGCGAATCCTGCGCGATGGCGGCTTCGTGTTCATGTACGGGCCCTACAATGTCGATGGCGAATACACCTCGCCGGGGAACGCGGCCTTCGACGCGGAGTTGCAGGCAAAGAACCCGTCTTGGGGGCTGCGCGAGCTCGAGGATGTACGCTATGCCGCGTGGACCAACGGGCTGGCCTTCGAGCGGCGGATCGACATGCCATCGAACAACTTGTCGCTGGTTCTGCGCAAGACCGGCGACGGGAACTGAGAACCGAGAGGAGACGACATGACCGTCGAGAAACTTCAGAACGCCTACTACGTCACCGCAGACATGGACCGCGCTGTTGCGTTCTACCGCGACACGCTGGGGCTCGATCTCGCGTTCCATGACGGCGCGCGCTGGACCCAGTTCAAGGCGGGCGGCGTCAACTTCGCCTTGAGTTCGGCGGAGGAAGCACCCGACGGCGCGGTTGGCGCGACGGTCGTCTTCGAGGTGCCGGATATTGCGGCTGCAGCCGCAGCCATCGGCGAAAGCGACGGCGAGGTGCTGGGCGAGCGCGACATGGGCGATCACGGAAAGACGCTCACCTTCCGAGACCCCGACGGCAATCTGGTGCAACTCTATCAGCGCGCGGGTTAGGGTTCAAACAACGACGCATTCCTGGGAGGAAATGATGAAGACCAAGGCCATTCGACTTCGCAAGCATGGCGGTCCCGCCAACCTGAAATGGGAGACGGTCGATCTGCCCGATCCGGGCAAGGGCGAAGTGCTGCTGAAGCACACGGCGATCGGGCTGAACCTCGCCGATACGTACCGCCGTACGGGCCTCTATCCGATGCCTGTCCCCAACGGCATGGGCAACGAGGCGGTCGGCATGATCGAGGCGGTCGGACCCAGCGTGCGCGGATACAAGGTCGGTGACCGGGTCGGCTATATCGGCGGGCAGGCGTTCGATGCCTATTCCCAGCGCCGGATCGCCAGCACCGGCAGCCTGATCCCGATCCCCAAGGGGATCGACGACAGGACGGCGGCGGCCGCTCTGCTGAAGGGCATCACCGCCCAGTACCTGCTCCGCGATTCCTACCGCGTGAAGAAGGGCGACACGATCCTGGTCCACGCCGCGGCGGGCGGTGTCGGCCTCATCATGTGCCAGTGGGCCAACGCCATCGGCGCGACCGTGATCGGCACGGTTTCGACGAAGGAGAAGGCGCGTCTGGCCAAGCGCAATGGCTGCCATCATCCCCTCGTCGTGGCGCGTACAAAGCCGAAGTTCGCGGCAAAGGTGCGCGAACTCACCGGTGGCAAGGGCGTCAACTGCGTCTATGACTCGGTCGGCAAGGAGACCTGGGACGAAAGCCTCAAGAGCGTCGGCCATCGCGGCACCGTCATCAGTTTCGGCAGCGCCTCGGGCAAGCCGCCCAAGGTCGACATCTCCGACACGGGCGCGCTGGGCTCGCCCTACTTCGCGCGCTGCGCGCTGGTGAACTACACCACGTCGCGCCAGGAGCTGATGGCCCGCGCGCGCGACCTGTTCAAGGCGATCGAGAAGGGCGACGTGAAGATACGGGTCAACCAGCGCTACAAGCTGAAGGACGCGGCGAAGGCGCAGCGCGACCTCGAGGCGCGAAAGACGACGGGACAGACGGTCCTGGTGCCCTGAACCGCGCGCCGGAGGCGGGAACCGTGACCTGGACGGACAAGAAGTTCGCCGACGTCAACGGCCGGCGGATGGCCTATGTCGAGCGCGGGGCGGGCGACCCGATCGTCTTCCTGCACGGCAACCCGACCTCCAGCTTCCTCTGGCGGAACATCCTTCCCCATGCCGAGCCGTTCGGTCGCGTGATCGCACCCGACCTGATCGGCATGGGGGATTCCGACAAGCTGCCCGACAGCGGGCCCGACCGGTACCGCTTCGTCGAGCATCGCAAATATCTCGATGCGCTGCTGGCGCAGCTGGGCGTGCGCGAGAACGCCGTGTTCGTCGTCCACGACTGGGGCAGTGCGCTGGGCTTCGACTGGGCCAACCGGCACCGCGACGCGGTGCGGGGCATTGCCTATATGGAGGCGCTCGTCCGGCCGCTCGTCTGGGCCGAATGGCCCGAGGCCGCGCGGCCGGTCTTCCAGGCGCTGCGCACGCCGAAGGGCGAGGAGATGGTCCTGGAGAAGAACGTCTTCGTGGAACGGATCCTCCCCGCCTCCATCCTGCGCGACCTGACGGACGCGGAGATAGCCGAATACCGACGGCCGTTCCTCGATCCCGGCGAGGACCGCCGACCGACCCTGACCTGGCCGCGCAACATTCCGCTGGACGGCGTGCCCGAAGACGTGACGGCGGTGATCGCCGGCTATGCCGACTGGTTGCCGCGTTCGGAAGTGCCCAAGCTGTTCGTGAACGCCGAGCCGGGCTCGATCCTGGTCGGCGCGCAGCGCGACTTCTGCCGCAGCTGGGCGAACCAGACCGAGGTGACGGTGGCGGGATCGCACTTCATCCAGGAGGATTCGCCCGACGCGATCGGCCGGGCGCTCGCTGACTGGCTCGGCAAGATCTGAACCGGTCCTCGCGATGGAGTTCGATCTCGCGGGCCTGGCGCTGGTCGCCGCTGTCTTCGCCGTCGCCGGTGTCGTGAAGGGGGTCATCGGGTTCGGGCTGCCGACCATCTCGATGGGGATCCTCGGTGCCCTGATCGCGCCCGACGTGGCCGCGGCGATCCTGATCGTGCCCACCTTCCTGACCAACATCTGGCAGGCCTTCGTGGGGCCGCACACGCTGGCCGTCCTGCGCCGGGTCTGGCCGCTGCTTGCGGGCGTGTTCCTCGGCACGCTGGCGACGGCCGGATTCCTCGCCGGTGCCAATTCGCAGCTCGCGGCGATCCCGATCGGGGTCATCCTCGTCGCCTATGCGACGCTCGGGCTGTCGGGAGTGCGGTTTCGGGTCCGGCAAGCGTCGGAAGCCTTCGCCGGGCCGGTGGTGGGGCTCGCGACGGGCCTGATCAACGGCGCGACGGCGATCTTCGTCCTGCCCGGCGCGCCCTATCTGCAGGCCTCGGAGTTCGAAAAGGACGCGCTGATCCAGGCGCTCGGCTTCGTGGGGCTGGTCGCGCCCGGCGCGCTGGCGCTGGGGTTCGGGCTGAATCGCCCGGTCGACTTCGGGTTGTGGCCGGCGGTGATCGTTGCCCTGGTCGCTGCCAGCGCGGGCATGGCGGCGGGGCAGGTGGTCCGCGGACGCCTTTCGGTCGGCGTCTTCCAGCGCTGGGTGTTCGTCGGCCTGGCGGGGCTGGGCGCGGCGATGATCTTGCGGACCCTTGCCTAGGCGCAGCCTACCACTCGTTGCGCAGCAGGCGCAGGCTCAGGAACACGTCCTCCTCGCTCGGCTGGCCGCCAAGGTCGGGAAACTTCGCCTTCACCCCCTCGATCACGCTCGCGCTGTCGAGGCGCAGGAACGTGTTGATCTTGCGCTCGGTGCCCAAGGTGGTGATCAGCGCGTTGTCGGGGTCCTGGCCTTCGACCTCGGCCAGCAGCGCCTTGGCATCGGCATTGTCGGGTTCGCGGTCCAGCGTGAAGTTCAGATTGTTCACGATGTAGTCGTGGCCGGGATAGACGAGCGTGGCGTCGGGCAGTTTCGCGATCTTGTCGCGGAAGGTGGCGTAGAGCTCGTTCGGATCGCCCGAGCGGCAGTGCCCGACCCCGGCGTTGAACACCGTGTCGCCGCACAGCAGGTGCGGCTGGTCGGTGTGGCCGAGCAGCGAGATATGGAT
>JAYPUG010000043.1:0-10416 GCA_038133965.1 Rhodospirillaceae bacterium
TGATGGCGAAACCGACGGCGGCACCCAGTACCGACAGCGCACCGGCGTCGATCGTCGCCAGGCCGGGGCGCAGGATGACCAGAATGCCCACGAACCCGGCCGCGAGCGCGACGACGCGCCCCCGGTTCAGCCGCTCGCCGAGGAACAGCAGCGCCATGACCGTTGCCCAGATCGGCGTCGTGAACTCGATGGCAAAGACCTCGGCCAGCGGCAACAGGCCGATGCCGGTGATCCAGCCGAGCTGGGCCGCGAAATGCACCGTGTTGCGCGTGACCTGCATGCCCATCCGTTCCGTGCGCCAGACCTCGCGCCCGAGATAGAAGGCAATGGGCAGCAGGACCGCGAGCGAGGCCAGGCTGCGGAAGAGCATGATCTGGAAGCTGTGAATCTCGCCCGAAAGTTCGCGCACCGCGACGGCCATGATCGCGAACGAGAACAGCGTGCCCGTCATCCAGAACACGGCCCGGATGACGGGGGACACGGCTACCGGTGCTGTCGGTTCGTCGCGCATGGCCGATCCTGCCCGCCGGGTCCGGCGGGCGTTCGCGTTTGCGGGCCGGGTGCTGGGGTCAGGCCAGCGTGTCGACGCCGAGATCGGCGGCGACCCGGGCCAGGTTCGCGAGCAGCGGTGCGGGCAGCGGGATGCCTTCGCCGGTGCGCTCGCGCCATGCCGCGTGGCTGCCTTCGCCGGGCAGGCGTACCCGCTCGACACCAGGCAGCGTGGGTGATGCGTGCATCTGGCGCACGACCTCGTCCACCTCGCGCTTGAACGCGGCCGGATCCATGAAGGCCGAGATGTTGAGCGCCAGGTAGAACTGGCCGGTGTTGGTCACCGACGCGGCGTCGGCGTTCATGTCCACCGTTCCCTTGCCGAAGGCCGCGCCGTTGAGGGTGCCGGCGAGGATGCCGAAGATCAGCGCAAGGCCATAGCCCTTGGCGCCGCCGATCGGCAGCAGGTAGCCGGTGTCGGCCTTGCTCGCGTCGGTCAGGGGCTCGCCGTCATGGCCCACCATCCAGCCGACGGGCATCTCGATTCCGCGCTGCGCGTACACCTTGACCTTGCCGTAGGAGGTCACGGTCGTGGCCATGTCTAGGATGATCGAATCCTCCTCGTCGGCGGGCACCGACACCGCGATCGGGTTCGTCGAGAGCAGCATCTCCGTGCCGCCCCACGGGGGCAGGTGGTTGGCGCTGCCGACGGCGACGTACAGGCCGATCATGTCGTGCTCGAGCGCCATGTTGGAATAGACGCCTGCCGCACCCGCATGGTTCGAATGGTGCAGCCCGACCCAGGCCACGCCCGCCGTCTTGGCCTTCTCGATCGCCAGCTCGGCGGCACGGTTCACCACCAGGTGGCCCATCGCGTTGTCGCCGTCGATAAGCGCCGTGGCGGCCATCTCGCGCTCGACCTTGATATCGGGGGTGATGTTGAAACCGCCGGCCTTGATCCGGCCGATATAGCCCGGCAGGCGGAAGATGCCGTGGGAGTCCTTGCCCAGCATGTCGGCCTCGGCCATCAGCCGGGCGACGGTGGCGGCGTCCGCGGCGGGCATGCCCGTCGCCGCGAAGCAGTTCGCCATGAAGGTCTCGATCTGCTCGCGCGTGAAGCGCTGCATCGTCTTGGCGTCGTCCGGCATCGTCGGTCCCCCTCCAGGAATTGGTCCGGCGCACCATAGACGCAAAAGGACCTTGAGGGGGAGAGGGCGCGGCATATACTCGCGCGCCGGAACGGATGGGGAGAGGACACCATGGCGGACATCGAAAAACGCGCGGTTGCCGACATCGCGGCGGCCATCCGGTCGGGCGAACTCACTTCCGCGGACCTTGCCGAGTGGGCCATAGCGAACCACGAGGCGCGCGGCGAAAACCTCAATGCGTACACGACCTGGGACGCCGCACGTGTGCGCGCCGAGGCCGCACTGGCCGACGGCGCCTTCGCCGCCCATATCGACCTTGGCCCGCTGCAGGGCATTCCCGTTTCCGTGAAGGACATTTTCGGCGTTCAAGGCTACCCGATCCACGCGGGCAGTCCGCGCGAGCTGCCGCCCGAATGGCGCCGCGAGGGACCCGTCGTGCGTGCGCTGCGTCACCAGCTTGCCGTGGTCTCGGGCAAGACCAACACGGTGCAGTTCGCCTTCGGGGCGCTGGGCACCAACCCGCACTGGGGTGCGCCCTGGAATCCCTGGGACGCGGGGGATCACCGCGCGCCCGGCGGGTCGAGCGCCGGTGCGGGCGTCAGCCTGTGGGAAGGCTCGGCGCTGCTTGCGCTCGGCACCGACACGGCAGGCTCGGTACGCATGCCTGCCGCCATGACCGGTACGGCCGGCATCAAGACGACGAAGCACCGCTGGTCCACGGACGGCATCACGCCGCTGTCCACCTCGCTCGACACGCCCGGCGTCTTGTCGCGCTCCGTCGACGACGGTGCGCTGGCCTTCTCGGTGATCGATCCCGATGCGTCGCGCGATCCCGAAGCCTTTCTCGTGCGAACCGAGGATGCACGCATGGGCGATTTCCGGCTGGGTGTGTGCGACGCCTATTTCGAGGGCTGCGACCCGGGTATTGCGGAAGGGGTGCGTGATGCGCTGGCCGAACTCGAAGCGGCCGGCGCGCGGCTGATCGATGTGGACGTGCCCGGCCTGGACGAGATCGATGAGATTTTCCGTTCGGGCGGCCTGTCGGCACACGAATTCTCGAGCTTCATCACCGACGTCCTGCCCGATTTTATCGAGGACATCGACCCGATGGTGGGCGGCCGGTTCGACAAGATGGCGGCGATGACCGCGGGTCATTATCTCGGCCGGCTGCGCCGCGTCGAAGCGCTCTCCGCTGCCGCCCATGCCGCCATCGCGGATGTCCACGCCATCGTCGGGCCGACAGTCCCGATCACACCGCCCAAGCTGGCAGACGTGGCCGAGCCCTCGCCCTACATGAAGGCGAACCTGATGGCGGCCCGCAACACGACGACGGCGAACCTCCTCGCCATGTGTGCCGTCACGATACCCGCAGCGCTCGATGCGGCATCGATGCCGGTCGGGCTCCACATCGTGTGCGCGGGCGGCGCAGACGAGCGCGCGATCGCCATTGCGCGGGCGGCGGAGAAGGTTCTGGGGACGGCGCGCGACCGGTTGGGCGTGCCGCCGCTGGGCGTCTAGAGGCCGGCGCGTTCCGCTGCGGCAAGCGTGCGGGCCACGGCGCGCAACACCGGGCGGTCGATCATCTTGCCACCGACGACCACGAGGCCCGTGCGGGCTTCCTCGAAGGCGGCGACGACTTTGCGCGCATAGGCGATTTCGTCCGCGCTGGGCGTGAAGATCGTGTTGATGATCTCGATCTGGCTGGGATGGATCGCGCTCTTGCCCGTGAAGCCGAGGCGGGCAGCGGCCTCTGCTTCCGCGCGCAGCCCGTCATGGTCGCCAAGGTCGAGCCAGGGCGCATCGATCACGTCGATGCCGGCGCTGGCCGCCGCATGGACGACCTTCGAGCGGGCATAGAGCAGGGGCTCCCAGCCATATGCGCAGCGCAGGTCGGCCGCGAGATTGAAGCCGCCGAACACGAGCGCATCGACGCGCCCGCTGGCCCGGGCGATCTCGTGCGCGAGTTCGAGGCCGCGGCAGGTCTCGATGATGACCTGCAGTCGGACGGTCAGGCCGAGTTCGCCGAGCATATCGGAAACGGCGGAGACCTCGTCCGGCGCGTTCACCTTCGGCAGCATCAATGCCTGCGGCTGCCCGGGCGCCTGGAGGATACCTTCGATGTCGGCGCGGCCCTCGGCCGTGTTGAGCGCGTTGATGCGTACGGTCCGCTCGATGCCGTCATCCGCCTGCGGTACGGCGAAGATGGTCAGCATGTTTTCGCGCGCCGAATCCTTCTCATGCGGCGCGACGCCGTCCTCGAGTTCGAGGCAGACCATGTCGGCGCCCGAATGCAGCGCTTTGGGGAATTTCGAAGGGTCGGTGCCGGGCGCGAATTGCGCGAGACCGGGGTTTGCGGAAGGGCTGGCGAAAAACCAGAACAAGTTTTTGGTGGCCGGGCGGTGCTTCCGCACGTTATCGCGTATGCTAGAACCCCGACGCGAACCACAACTGCAAAGCACGACGAGGAAACATGGCAACGGCCGGACCGACGGTTGTCGTACTGGTGACGATGGACACCAAGTCCGCCGAGGCGGCCTTCGTTGCCGATTGCCTGTCGCGCGCCGGCGCCGTGCCGTGGATCGTCGATCTGTCCATGAAGCCCCACGACCGGGCCGGGGCGGACGTTTCGGGCGACGCCGTCGCCGAAGCCGCGGGCACGGACCTGGCCTCGCTTGCCGCGCTCGACCGGCGCGGTGCGGCCGAACGCATGGTGGAAGGCGGCATCGCCGTGGTGCGTGCGCGCTTCGACGCCGGCGAACTGGGCGGCGCGATCGGGCTGGGCGGTGCCAATGGCACGACGCTCGCCTGCGCGATCATGCGCGCGCTCCCCTATCTCCTGCCCAAGGCGATGGTCAGCACGGTCGCCTCGACCGCGGCGGTCCAGTGGTATGTCGGCGAGTCCGATATCGCCATGTATCCCTCCATCGGCGACGTGACCCTGAACCGGATCACCCGCACCGCGATCGAGAACGCGGCCATCGGGGTGGCGGCCGCAGCCACGAACCGTGCAGCGCGCGCCGGTGCGGCGGCGGACCAGCCCCCGCTGATCGGCGTGTCGTCGTTCGGCGGCACGGCCGGCTGCGTGGACCGGGTGGTCGAGCGTCTGGAGGATCTGGGCTACGAGACGATCCTGTTTCATGCCTCGGGCATGGGTGGGCGGGCGCTCGAGCGTCTGGCGCGCGAGGGCGAACTGGCCGGCGTCATCGACGTCACCACCCACGAACTTACGGACTTCGTCGTCGATGGCGTGTACAGCGCGGGCGGCGAACGGCTGACCGGCGCGGGCGCAATGGGGCTGCCGCAGATCGTCGTGCCGGGTGCGGCCGACCATTCGAATTTCTGGGCCGGCCAGGTGCCCGAGAAGTTTCTCAAGCGCGAGTTCTTCCGCTTCAACGCGCAGAACCTGCTGATGCGCACCAACGCCGAGGAGTTCGAGACGTTGGGGCGCGAGATGGCGGCGCGCCTGAACGCGGCGACTGGGCCGTTCCGGGTGCTGATCCCCACGGTCGGCTACAGCGAGCACACCAGGCGGCGGACCCAGGACGTGGACGAGAACGAGATCGGCGATTGGGACCAGCCCGAGACGGACGCGGTGTTCGCTGCGTCGCTGGCCGCACACCTCAAGGCCGACGCGATCGAGACCCTGGACCTTCACATCAACGACCCGGCGTTTGCGGATGCGTGCGTCGAGGCCTTCCTGGACATCAGCGGCGCCCGCTAGGCGCCGGACACGAGACGAAAGTTGGAGAGTGGCATGAGCCTTTCAATTCCCATCGAACATTTCCGGACCGACGTGCTGGTCGTTGGCGGCGGCGCGGCGGCCACCTTTGCGGCGTTCGAATGCGCCGAGGCGGGCGTGAACGTCATCCAGGCGACCAAGGGCCGCGCGACCAGCGGCACGACGACGGTCGCGCGCGGCGGCTTCGCGGCGGCGATGGGCAAGGACGACGGCCCCGAGGCGCACCTCGAGGACATTCTGAAATACGGCGGCGAACTGATTAACCCCGAGCTCGCGAGCGCATGGTGCCACGGCATCATCGACATCGTGAACGATCTCGAATCCTGGGGCGCGGAGTTCATCCGCGGGGATGACGGCGAGCTCGACCTCAAGATGTTCCCCAACCACACCAAGCCGCGCGCGTGCCACCACTACGACACGACCGGCAACATGGTGACCAAGGTTCTGTCGAAGAAGCTGCGTGGCGACGACCGGATCGAGAAGCATTCGCTGACCGCGATCGTCGATCTGATCAAGCATGACGGCAGGGTCATCGGCGCATGGGGCGTCGATTACCGGAACGCCAAGATCGTCGCCTACACCGCCCAGCAGGTGATCCTGGCAACGGGCGGCGGCAGCGGCCTGTTCTACGTCAACGACAACCCGCCGCAGGTCACGGGCGACGGCTACGTGCTCGGCTTCCGCGCCGGTGCCGACTTGCTCGGCATCGAGATGATCGATTTCCAGGCCATGTGCTGCTCGCCCGAGGAACTGTTCGGCTTCGCACCGCACCCGACCGGTTTCATCAACGCCGGTGCCGTGTTCCGCAATTCCGAGGGCGAGGAGTTCCTCAAGCGCTACTTCCCCGACACGGCGGAGAAGTCGTCGCGCTCGGAAGTTATCCTCGCGATGGCGAAGGAGATTCATGCGGGCCGCGCGGGCTCGACGGGCGGCATCTTCATGGACGCGACGAATGTCCCGCTCGAGACGATCCAGAAGCAGATCCCGCACGTGTACAAGACCTGCCTGCATCGCGGCATCGACATCACCAAGACGCCGCTCGAGGTGGCGCCGGGCAGCCATACCTGGCTCGGCGGGCTCGAGATCGACGTGAACGGCCAGACGATTGTCGATGGGCTGTTCGCGGCGGGCGAGACGGGCGGTGGCATCCACGGCGGCAACCGGATCGGCGGTTCGGCGCTGGCGGCTTCGATGGTCTTCGGCCGGCGTGCGGGCATTCAGGCGGCGAAGGTCGTCAAGGATGCGCCGGTGGCCGTTCCCGAACTGGGCGAGGATGCGATCCCCGAAGACGAGCGGACCTGGCTCGCCGATCTCCTGGAACGGGATTCTGGGCCCTATCAGGGCGATGTGCGCATGCGCTGCCGGATGCTGGCCCATGAGAAGCTGGGCCCGATCCGCGACGCCGAAACGCTGCGTGAGGCGCTCGACGAGTATGCGAAGATCGAGGAAGAGGACGTGCCCGCGATCCGGCTGTCGGACGAGGCGCGCGAGACCGGCAAGAATCGGGGCGAGGAGATCGAGAGCGCGCTCTCGATCCGCAACCTGGCGCTGCTCGGGCGTATCCTCGGCACGGCGGCGCTGGCCCGCGAGGAAAGCCGCGGCGCCCATTTCCGCCTCGATTTCCCCGAGACCGACGACGGCAACTGGCGCCGGGTCACGCGAATCCACCGCAATGGGGACGGCGGGATCGAGTTCTCGACCGATCCGGTGAAGGAACCGGCTGCGGCCGCCGAGTAGGGGCACGGGTGTCCGCGGGCGGCACAGGTTCTGTGCTCCGTCCGGCGTGTTCGGGATGCGGAATTTCGGCCTGCCCGGCTTTGACTGGCGCGCGTTTGCGGATATGATCCGCGCTGTAGTGCTTTCGTCCGCCGCACCGTGTCATCGCGTACGGCTCCTAGCGGATTGGGGCGCCTGGATAGACAACCTTTACGCATAAAGAATGCGGGGAGTGATAGATGCGATACGGTACGGCGAACTTCGGTATCAGCGGAGTTGACTGGCAGGAAAAGGTCAACTGGGACCGCCTGCGCACATACCGCCTTGAGCGCGCGCGCGACATGATGAAAGAGGCCGGTCTCGGCGCCATGCTGTGCATGTACGACGAGAACGTCCGCTACATCACCGGCACCCTGACGCCGGGCTGGAACCGCCTGAAGCCTGGCCTTCGCTACGCGCTGCTGTTCGGCGACGCCGCGCCGGTCCTGTTCGAGCAGGGCGACATCGGTGCCCAGGTCGAGCGCCATGCGCCGTGGATCCCGCCCGAGAACATTCGCTACTCCTACGCCTGGATCAAGGGCGCGGCCGGCGGTGCCTCGAAGCAGCAGGTGACCAAGTTCACCAATGCCATCAAGGAAGAGATGAAGCGCTTCGGCGTTGGCGGCGAGAAGCTCGGCGTCGACTTCGTCGACATCAACATGATGAATCACTTCAAGGACGAAGGCATCGAGTGGGCCGACGGCATGACGCCGATGATGGAAGCCCGCGCCGTCAAGAACAAGGACGAGCAGGAATGCATGCGCATCGTCGGCGCGATCGGCGACGCGGCCCACTGGGAGTGCATGAAGTTCCTGAAGCCGGGCATCACCGAGAACCAGGTGACGGCCCACATCATGAAGTTCCTCTACGACATTCCGGGCATGGAAGACGTCGAGGACGTCATCGTTTCGTCGGGTCCGAACACCTGGCCGAACTGGCGTAACTTCGGCGACCGCATCATCCAGCCGGGCGACATTGTCTTCATGGACCTCGCCGCCCTGACCTGGAATGGCTACAAGTCCTGCTACTACCGCACCTACTGCGTGGGCCGCGAGCCGACCCAGGAGATGAAGGACGTCTATGCCGAGGCGCTGGACTGGCTGCAGGGCTCGATGGAGGCGGTCAAGGTCGGTGCGACCACCCGCGACATCGCGCTCACGTGGCCGTCGGCGAAGGAGATCTGGGGCTACGAGGAAGAGGATCAGGCCGCCGCGAACCTGTGGGGCCATGGCCTGGGTCTTGCCCAGTACGATCCGCCCGTCATCTCGCGAATCTGGTCGCTCGATCACCCGATCGAGATCGAGGAGGGCATGGTCTTCGCCCTCGAGACCCAGCATGGCATCCCGTTCAAGTTCGGCGTGCGCATCGAGGAGATGCAGATCGTCCACGCCGACGAGACCGAGGTCGTCACCAACTTCCCGGTGAACCAGATCACGGTCGTGGACCCGATGGAGCACTAGGCCCACGGCTCAGTGCGAGCGTTTGTTCGGCCGGGCGGCCCGTTCGCCCGGCCGAACTGATATTTAAGGCCCATCCGAAGTGGGGACGTGAAAATGGCGAAGTATGTCGTGCCCCAGGACGACCCGGCCGCGGTGGACGCGGAACGGTTCGGCCCGAAAGCCGCGAACCAGGCGGCGCTTGGCAATGCAGGTCTGCCCACGCCGGGCGGGTTCGTGCTGGGTGCGGATGCCTATTTCCACCAGCTCGAATCGCTCGGTCTGGTCGAGGCGGCCGAGAGGGCCGTGTCCCTGCCGTTCATGGAATCGCGGGGCTACATCGGGGATGTGCGGATCGGCCTGTTCTCCGAGCCGATCGCGCCCGAGATCGAGGCTGAATTGCTGGCGGCCTACCGCACCCTGACCGAGGCGGGCCACACCAAGCTCGCCGTGCGCTCCTCGTCCCTGATGGAAGACACCGAGGGTTCTTCCTTTGCCGGGCAGTTCCAGACCTTTCTGGGTATCGAGGGCGAGGCGGATTTCCTGACCGCCGTGCGCGCGTGCTGGGGCGCGCTCTGGTCGCCGCGCGCCATGCGTTACATGGAAGACAAGGACATCACGGCGACGGACACGGCGATGGCCGTTCTGGTGCAGCCGCTCGTCGATGCGCGCGCATCGGGCGGCGGGTTGAGCCAGACCGCCGACGGGGGCATGTCCGTCAGCGCCACCTGGGGCCTGGGCGAGGCGCTGGCCCAGGGCGAAGTGGTGCCCGACCGCTACGACCTGACGGCCGAGGGCGAGCTGGTCGAGGCGGTCGCGGGCCAGCAGTTCGAACACAGCGCCTATTGCCACGTGCACCAGAGCGCGCCGCCGCGTCACCCGCAACAGCACGGTCATGACCACGATCACAGCCATGATCACAGCCACGAGCACGAACATCATCACAGCCACGATCACGGCGACGACGCGCAGACCGACCGCTGCCTGAGCGACGAACGGGTGCGCGAGCTGGCCGGCTACATGAAGATCGCGGAAGAGATGATGGGCATGCCTGTCGAGGTCGAGTGGGCGATGGACGCCGCCGGCATCAGGATGCTCCAGGCGCGCCCGCTGCACGTCCAGGAGCCGCAGGTGCCCGACGAGGTCTGGAAGGGAAAGCCGGGCCTGCGCGGGCATCCCGGCGGTATCGGCTGGGGTGCGGGGCGGGCCTGCGTCATCAACTGCGAGTGCGAACTCTCGCGCATCAATCCGGGCGATGTTCTGGTCACGAACGTGGCGGGACCGGCATTGGTCGGCGTCCTGCCGCGCGTCTCCGCGATCGTGGCGGAACTCGGCGGCAGCACATCGCACCTGGCCTCGCTGGGCCGGGAGCGGGGCATTCCCATGGTTCTGGGCGTTCCCGGCGCGACGCGCCAGATTCCCGACGGGTCCACCGTCGGCGTCGATGGCGTCGCCGGGGTGGTGCGCTGGATGTAGGCGGACGGCGCGGGTGCGCGCCGTCAGTGATCCATGATGATCTTCATCCGGCCCTTGGCTTCGCTTGTCAGCATGTCAAGCGCGCCGGACAGGTTCTCCAGCGGTTTGCGGTCTGAGATGATCGGGTCGAGCTTGACCACGCCGCGGCTCACCAGGTCCATCGAGCCGATGAAGTCCTGGCCCTTCGCCGCACGGGCGTTCAGGATCTGAATTTCCTTGAAGTAGAACTGGTAGAACGGCAGCTCGGCCTTGGTCTCGACATAGATGCCGAAGGGCATGATCGAGCCGCCGGTGCGCACCAGGTCGAAGGACTGGCCGAGGGTCAGGATCTTGCCGACGGACTCGATCACCAGGTCGGCGCCGTCGCCCTTGG
>JAYPUG010000044.1:0-993 GCA_038133965.1 Rhodospirillaceae bacterium
TGCAGGGCAGGGTGACGCCCCAGGGCAGGCTGAGCTCGTTCGCGCCCCGGTCGAGCGGCAGGTCGAGCACGCGCTTGTTGGGGAAATCCTCGGGCAGCGAGCCCTTCAGCGGCATGATCATGTTCCACGCCCAGTCCTGGCGCAGCTGCACGTCCTTGATCCGGACCTCCAGCACGTCGCCGGGCTCGGCGCCGCGCACGGCAATGGGCCCGGTCATGATGTGGCCGGGCAGGATCGGCCTGTTGTTGGCGATGAAATTCGCATGGTCGGGCAGCAGCTTGCCCTTGCGTTCGGCCGGTACCTGTTCGTTGCCGCCCGAGATCGTCTCGACGACGACCGTGTCGCCCGGATCGACCTCCAGCACGGCGTCGAACTCCGCCGAGAACGCGCCCCAGCGCAGGTTTTCCGGTTTCGATTCCAGTCGATGTTCGGTGGCCATTGCCGTGTTCCTCCCCTGATCCCTGATTACATTGTGTCGGGCGGACGGGAAGGGGGCAAGCCGCGCTACATGGCCGAAACGCCGCCGTCGAGGATCAGCTCCGAGCCCGTCATGAACCGGCTCTCGTCCGACGCCAGATAGACCACGGCCCAGGCCACGTCGTCCGGCTCGCCCAGGACACCGAGCGGGATCTGACGGGCGAGCCTTGCGAGGCCTTCCTCGCGCGTGCCGCGCCTGAGGATCGTGTCGAGGATGGGCGTATCGACGAAGGCGGGGTGGACCGAGTTGCAGCGCACGCCGTTCGCCTCGCGCGCGCAATGCAGCGCGACTGACTTGGTCAGGTGCCGCACGCCCGCCTTGGCCGAATTGTAGGCGGCGAGGTTGTGGCCCGCGACGTTCGCCGAGATCGAGGCGATGTTGACGATGGAGCCGCCGCCCGATGCCGCAATCCGGCCGATCGCGTGCTTGCAGCCCAGGAACACGGAATCGAGGTCGAGCGCGTGAATGGCCCGCCAATCCTCCAGCGAGGTGTCCTCGACCGTGCCGTTGATGGC
>JAYPUG010000044.1:1003-4367 GCA_038133965.1 Rhodospirillaceae bacterium
CCCGTCACCAGTGCTATCTTTCCGCTGACACGATCCATGGTTCAACCAACCCGCCGAATGCCCATCATGAATCCCCAATGGCTCGCGCGATGCAACCGCTGACAACCGAAAGGCTTCGCCTGCGTCCCTTCGCCGACGGGGACCTCGAGGACGCCTTCGCGTTCTTCTCGGACCCAGAGGTGATGCGCTTCAGTCTCAATGGGCCGCACGCCTCGCGCAAGACGACCGAGGGTTTCATAACCGCGAGCATCAACCGGCAGGCGCGGCTCGGCTATTCGATCTGGGCAGTCGAGGAGAGCGAGACCGGTGCCTTGATTGGCATGTGCGGGCTGGCCGCGTTTGCGCACCCGGGCCTCGACGGTGTCGAACTCGCCTACCGGCTGCGCCGCGACCGTTGGGGACAAGGATATGCGACGGAGGCCGGACGCGCCGCGCTCGACTACGGGTTCGGGACGTGCGGTCTGGACCGGATCATCGCCGCGGTGGAGCCGGCGAACACGGCGTCCGTGCACGTGCTGGAGAAGCTAGGGTTCGGCCTCGTCGGGACGCGCGAAATCGCAGACCGGGACGCGCACGTGTACGAACTGTTTTCCGAAAATCGCTAGGCGAGCGGTCCGCCGGCGGCCCGCCAGGCGTCGATCCCGCCCTTGAGGTTGCAGGGGCTGTCGATCCCGGCTTCCAGTGCCGCCTCCACGGCCATCGCCGAGCGTTCGCCATAGGCGCAGTAGAAGACCAGGCGCCGGCCCGATGAGCGCGCCAGTTCGAACAGCATGCCGCCCGGGTTCACGTTTTCGGCGAGGTCGGGGTAGGGGGCATGCACCGAGCCGGGGATCACGCCGTTCTTCTCGCGTTCGGAATCGTCGCGCAGATCGACCAGGATGATCGCGGGATCCTCGACCATGCCGATGCCCTCGGAACAACCGAGCGACAGGCCCATGCGTTCGAGTTCATCCTGGTGTAGCCCGATCTTGAGGTTCGCGGGCACGGCCACGTCCATCATCTTCGGGTTGGCGAGGTTCAGATTGTCCATGATCTCGATGTACTGGGCCTCGCTCTCCACCTGCAGGCGGGGGTTGTAGGCGCGTTCCTCGCCGATGGTGGAGACCGTGTCGCCCTTGTAGTCGTGGGCCGGGTAGACCAGCGTGTCGTCGGGCAGGCGCAGCAGCTTGTTGAAGATCGAATCGTACTGCGCCGCGGCGCTGCCGTTCTGGAAGTCGGTGCGCCCGGTGCCGCGGATCAGAAGCGTGTCGCCGGTGAACACGCGGTCGTCCATCAGGAAGGAATAGGAATCGTCGGTGTGGCCCGGCGTGTACATCACCCGCAGCGACAGGCCCTCGATGTCGATCGTGTCGTCCTCTGCGACGCGCATCGAGACCACATCCACACCGCTCTGTTCGCCCATCACGGTGATGCACTTGGTCCGGTCGCGCAGCGCGCCGAGCCCCGTGATGTGGTCCGCGTGGACGTGGGTATCGACGGCCTTGACCAGCTTCAGGTCCAGCTCGTCCAGCAGTTGTATGTAACGATCGACCTTGTCGAGCACGGGATCGACGATCAGGGCCTCGCCGCCGGGCTGGCTGGCGAGCAGGTAGGTGTAGGTCGAGGATTCGGAATCGAAGAGTTGTCGAAAGATCATGGCGGTTCCCGTCCGTGGCTCGCGGAAATCACACCAATCCTACGTGAAACTCCTGTGGACAGGCCAACACTTCGGCACGCACCGTCCGCCTAGACCCGGTAGAAGTCCCGCGCGGTGTCGTGGAAAAACTTCCGATTCTCTTCGGCCGAGCGGCCCGCCAGCACCTTCTTCTGCATGGCCACATAGTCCTCGAAGGTGCACCACATGCGCTCAACCGGATAGTTCGAGCCGAAGAAGCAGCGATCCGCGCCGAACATGTCGAGCGCGGTGTTCGAGGCGATGTCCATGATCGTCTCGTCGATCCGGCGCGTGAAGGTGTTGAGGCCCGAGACCTTGATCCAGACGTTCTCGCACGGCACCAGCACCTCCAGCGCCTCGCGCCAGGCCGTCACTGTGGCGCTGTCGGTTCCGGTCAGCATGCCCGCATGCACCAGGCATATCTTCAGGTTCGCGCTCTCCTTGGCCAGCATGGCAAGGTCCGCGTACTGGTTCTCGAAGCCCTGGAAATCGAAGGTCAGGTCGCGGTCGGCGAGGACGGACAGGCCGCGCCGGAAGCTGGTCGAGAGACAGAAGTCGGCCCGGTCCACGAAACGCCAGTACTCGTTGGTCGGGTGCCAATAGACCTGCTGGCGGATGCCGCGCGTGTTGGCGTGCGCCATGTGTCCGTCCAGCACGTTTTCGAGGTTCGGGTCCGTCAGGTCCGCGAAGCCGACGATGCCCGTCGGGAATCCCTCGGCGTCGGCCATCTCCTGCAGGCCCTTCGTCTCGTCCACCGGCCGGTTGATGTCGAAGTTCGCCTGCACGTGGACCGAGGCGACGACGTTCTGGGTCTCGAAATCGGCCTTCAGGTCGTGGACCGAGTAGGGGCGCTTCAGGTCCGTCCAGTCGTCGTTGAAGATCATCGGACGCATGGGCATCTGCATCCAGGGATAGTTCGCCTCCAGATCCCAGAAGATGTGGTGGTGGGAATCGACGACGGGACCGTCATAGAGCGGCATCTCTAACTCTCCTCATTCGGCAGCGGCGCGTTCGCCGAGCGCCTTGTTGACCCGGGGCATCACCTCGGTGGCCATCAGTTCCATGGACCGGCGCGCAAGCGGCACGTCGGCCCAGTCGTGGCCGGTGTAGAACAGGGTGCCGAAAGGCCCGATGATCTCGCGCAGTTCGAGGATCTGCGCGACCACGTCCTCGACGCCGCCGCAGATCACCTGGGTGTCCAGCGAATGCCGGACCGAGACCTCGCCGTCGGGCTGGTCGGGGTGCGACTTGAACAGGGCCAGCCCCTGCGCCCCGCGCCCGCGCGAGACCTTCTTCATCAGGTTCGAGAAGTAGAAACCGTAGGGCCCGTCCTCGTCGCGCGCATAGCGGATCGCCGTGTCGGCATCGTCGGCAACGAAGATGGATTTTGCGACGGTCCATTGCGACGGGTCCTCGGGAAAGCCCGCGTTGCGCTGGCCCTCGGTGAACTTCGGCAGATGGGTCGCCACCCAGTGCGCCTGGACGTAGTTCGACGAGATGCCGCGCCAGCCTCGCTCCGCCGCCGCCGTGATTCCCTTGGAGTAGGGGGCAAGCGCGGTGAAGTAGATGGGCGGGTGCGGGCGCTGCAGCGGCCTGGGGATCATTCCCTGGCCGATCTCGGGATAGAAGGTACGCTCGGTCGAGGTGCGGAAGTGCTTGCCCTCGAGGTTGTAGGGCGCGTCGCCCGACCAGATGGCGAGGATCTGGTCG
>JAYPUG010000044.1:4377-7006 GCA_038133965.1 Rhodospirillaceae bacterium
TCTATGTTGCCGAACACCTCGATGTCGGACGGCAGGCCGCCCGGCCCGATGCCGAACAGGAACCGCCCGTCGAGCAGGTGATCGATCATCGCGATGTGTGCCGCCACGTGCACCGGGTGGTAGCTCGGAAGGTTGACCACGCCCGAGCCCAGCTTGATCTGCTTCGTCCGGTCGATGAGCGTTCCGAGGAACACCAGGCAGTTGGTGATCGGCTCGGCGAGGTCGGTCATGTGCTCGCCGACAAACGCCTCGCAATAGCCCAGCTCATCGGCCAGGACGACGGCGTCCTGGTCCTCGCGCAGCACTTCGCGGTAGTCGCGGGTGATCGGGTGGACGGGCTGGGTGAAGAAGCCGAGGCGCATGGAACGGTTCCGGGTTCGCGTCGCGCCATTCATAGCGACCCGTCCCGCGGGCGTCACGGCAAAGTGCGCGGAGTTCCGCAAATTCTCTCGTGCCCGTTTCCCGCAATCGTGATTGCCCGACGCGGCGCGCGTATGGCACGCCTGACGGCGTATCGCCACAGCCACGGTTGACGATGTTCCGCACCTTCATCAGAACACTCGCCGTTACGGCCCTGTTGCTCGCGCCGGCGCCGGCCTTCGCGCAGACCGCGCAGGAGAGCGCCGCGGACCAGGCCTTCGTCGCATGGCTGGAGGCGCTGCGCACCGAAGCGCTCGGGAAAGGCATCAGCGCCAGTACACTCGACCGGAGCCTTGCCGGCGTCGTGCCCATCCCCCGGGTGATCGAAATCGACCGCAACCAGCCCGAATCGACCATCACCTTCGCCCAGTACATCGACCGGGTGGTCAGCGCGACGCGCATCCGCAACGGCCGTGCCCGGCTGGCCGCCCACCGTGACCTGCTGAACGAAGTGAGCGCGAAATTCGGTGTGCAGCCGCGCTTTATCGTCGCCCTGTGGGGCATCGAGACCAATTTCGGCCAGTACACGGGGGGCTTTTCGGTGATCGGCGCGCTGGCGACGCTGGCCTATGACGGCCGGCGCAGCAAGTATTTCCGCGGCGAACTTCTCAACGCGCTGCAGATCATTGAGGAAGGGCACATCGATCCGGCCGAGATGAAGGGCAGCTGGGCCGGCGCCATGGGCCAGAGCCAGTTCATGCCGTCGAGTTTCCTCAACTTCGCGCAGGATCACGACGGCGACGGCGCCAAGGACATCTGGAACACGACCGGCGACGTCTTCGCATCCGCCGCCAACTACCTGAAGCGGATGGGCTGGCGCGACGACATCACCTGGGGCCGCGAGGTCAGGCTGCCGGAAGGGTTCGACCCTGCGTTGGCGGCCCTCGACATCGTCAAGCCGATGAGCGCATGGCAGGCGCTTGGCGTGCGCCGCACGGACGGAAGCGACCTGCCGAGCCGCGAGATCCCGGCCTCGGTCATCCTGCCGGGGGGCGAGGGTGGCCCGGCCTATCTCATCTACGACAATTACCGCGCGATCCTGCGCTGGAACCGCTCGCACTATTTCGCCATGGCCGTCGGACGGCTCTCCGACCGAATCGCCGGCCGGTAGGGTAGAAGAATCGTCATGTTCGCGACCCTTTCGAGACCGCACATGGCGTTTCGTCCGGCCCGTCTCCGGCCCGCCGTCCTTGGTGTTCTCGGCTGCCTGGCACTGACCGCATGCGCGGAGATCGAGTTCCTCGTCCACACCGCCAAGCAGGTGGGGGTCGGCGAGGGCGAAACCACATCGGCCCCGCTGGGCGACTACAAGGTCGGCCGCCCCTATCAGATCAACGGCGTCTGGTACTATCCGGCCGAGGATTACGACTACACCGAAACGGGCATCGCCTCGTGGTACGGCCCCAATTTTCACGGCAAGACCACGGCCAACGGCGAGACGTACAACCAGAACGACATGACGGCCGCCCACCGCACGCTCCCCATGCCGAGCGCGGTCCGGGTGACGAACCTCGAGAACGGCCGTTCGATTGTGCTGCGCATCAACGACCGCGGACCGTTCGCACGTGGCCGGATCATCGACGTGTCGCGGCGCGGCGCCCAGCTCCTCGGCTTCGAGAGGAACGGCACTGCCCGTGTCCGCATCGATATCCTTCCCGACGAGAGCCGTCAGCTGAAGGTGGCAGCACTCAACGGCGGCACCGCTGATATCCAGGTCGCAGCAGCGCCGCGAGATGCGGTGTCGGCCCAACCCCTGCCATCGTCAGGCAGCGCGTCGGCCGGATCGCCGCCGGCGACCGAAGGTACGGCGCCGCGCGAACCGGTGCAGTCCCAGTCTCTCGGTCGTGTCCCGGCGCCGGACCTCCCGCGCGATGTCGAGGTCCTGCAGGTCTCGCCGACGGGCATCTACATCCAGGCTGGCGCGTTTTCGAACCTCGAGAATGCGCTGCGCATGCGCGACCGTCTTTACGAGATGGGGCCGACCCAGATCAGCCGCTTCGCGGTCTCGGGCACCGAGATCTACCGGGTCCGCATCGGCCCGCTCGACACCGTCGACGTCGCCGACGCGACCCTCGTCCGGGTCGTGGACGCGGGCGTTTCCGAGGCGCGCCTCGTCGTCGAGTAGTGCGCACCGACATCTTTCCGTCCCATTCGCGCCTATAGTGAACCGACGAGCCACAGCCGAGCCCCCGACCGAGACGCGCAGATG
>JAYPUG010000044.1:7016-8847 GCA_038133965.1 Rhodospirillaceae bacterium
ACGCAGGTCAGGGCCGACGCCTGAGGCTGTTCAGCGTGACGATTGGCGGAGCACGCCTAGCGATCCGAGGAATTGCTCCGCCATCCGTCGCTTGCCGCCGCTCCAGGCGTCGGGCCCCGCCCGCGCCCGGGGGACCCGGCCGGCCCCCCCGCCCACGGCCGCGCCGCCGACGTTCCAGACCGAGGCGCGACAGGCGATCCTCATCGACTTCGACACCGGCGCCGTCCTGTTCGACAAGGACGCGGACGAGCCAATGTTCCCGTCGTCGATGACCAAGATCATGACGTCGCTGATCGTCTTCGACGAGTTGCGCGCTGGCCGGTTGCAACTCGACAGCACCTTCCGCGTCTCGGAGAAGGCCTGGCGCATGGGCGGCTCGAAGATGTTCGTCCATGTGAACGACGAGGTCACGGTCGAGGACCTTCTGCGTGGTGTGATCGTGCAGTCGGGCAATGATGCCTCGATCGTGCTGGCGGAGGGGATTTCAGGCAGCGAAGAGGCCTTCGCGGAACGCATGACCGCGCGCGGGCGCGAAATCGGCATGGAAGCGTCCGAGTTCCGCAACGCATCGGGCTGGCCGGATCCGCAGCACGTGACGACGGCGCGCGACATGGCCGCTCTCACGGTCTTCCTGATCCGCGAATATCCCGAGTTCTACGGCTACTACGCCGAACGCGAGTTCACATACGGCAAGAGCCTCGACGGTCGCCCGATCACCCAGGGAAACCGCAATCCGCTGCTCTACAAGGCGGTTGGCGCCGACGGGCTGAAAACGGGCCACACGGAGGCGGCCGGTTTCGGTCTCACGGCGTCGGCCGTGCGCGGTGACCGCCGGCTCGTCATGGTCATCAACGGCCTCGACAGCGTGCGCGCCCGCAGCGCGGAATCCGAACGCCTGGTCAACTGGGGGTTCCGCACCTTCGACAACTATCCGCTTTTCGCCGCCGGCGAGACGGTCGAGGACGCCAAGGTCTGGCTCGGCGATGCGGCAACCGTGCCGCTCGTCATCGACGAGGCGCTGACCGTGACCATTCCCAAGTCGGCACGCCGCGGCATGCAGGTGAAGGTGATCTATGAAAGCCCGATCCCCGCGCCGATCGCAGCGGGGGTCCGGGTCGGACGGCTGGAAGTGACCGGCACGGACATCGAGCCCATCAGCCTGCCGTTGCGGACCGCGCGTGACGTGGGGCAGCTCGACTTTTTCGGGCGCATCACGAGCGCACTGAACTTCATCATCTTCGGGTCGTCGTCCGGCGGCTGACGCCGGGCAGTTGACGCTCCCGCGTGCCCGTGTGACATCTGCGCCATGAACGCTAGCGCGGCGCGTGGATACTTCATCACCTTCGAAGGCGGCGAGGGGGCCGGCAAGACCACCCAGATCGCCCGCCTTGCGGACCGGTTGCGTGCCGCAGGCGTCTCCGTGCTCACCACGCGCGAACCGGGTGGCGCACCCGGCGCGGACTCGATCCGCGCTCTCCTCGTCTCTGGTGCGACCGACAAGTGGGATCCGCTAAGCGAAACCCTGCTGCTCTATGCCGCGCGACGCCAGCACATGGTGCAGAACATCCTGCCGGCTCTCGAACGTGGCGAATGGGTGCTGTGCGACAGGTTTTCGGACTCCACCCTGGCCTACCAGGGCTATGGCCACGGCGTCTCGCGGGACTTCATCGAACACCTGGACACCACCGTGGTGGGCGACGACGGCCCGAACCTGACCCTCATCCTCGATCTGCCGGTTGCGGCGGGGCTGGCGCGCGCCGGGGCCCGGAACGCCGGGGTCGAGCGCCCTGAGGACAGGTTCGAGCGGATGGGGACCGAGTTCCACGAACGC
>JAYPUG010000044.1:8857-10265 GCA_038133965.1 Rhodospirillaceae bacterium
TATCGCGGCCCGAGCACCGCATCGGTGCGTCGTGCTAGATGCCGACCGGGATGCCGATGCCGTGACCGATGCCGTCTGGACGGCAGTCCGTGAACGGCTGGGCGAAGCACTGTCGGGGGCGGCATGAGCGACGAGTTGATCGACCGGATCGAGCGGCCGCGCACCGAAACCGCGGCACTCATCGGCCACGAACGCGCACGGGCGACGCTTGCCGAGGCCTGGTCGAGCGGCCGCATGGCCCACGCCTGGCTGATGTCCGGCCCGCCAGGCATCGGCAAGGCCACCGTCGCCTGGCGTTTCGCGCGTCTCGTCCTGTCGGGCAGCGCCGCGGCGGACGGCGATATCGAGACAGACCCCGAGAATCCGGACGTCCGGCGGCTAATCGCGGGGGCACATCCCGACTGCCGGCTTGTGCGGCGCAGCTACACCAAGCGTTCGCCCTACAGGTTCCGCACCGAAATCAGCGTCGATGACGTCCGCGAGGCCGGCACTTTCCTGCACCACACGGCTGCCGCCAGCGCATGGCGCTGCCTCATCGTCGATGCGGCGGACGAAATGAACATCAATGCCCAGAACGCGCTGCTCAAGGTCCTCGAAGAGCCGCCCGCGCGCACACTGGTCCTGCTGGTCGCACATGCGCCGTCACGGCTTTTGCCGACGATCCGCTCGCGCTGCCGCGCGCTGCCCCTGCGGCCCCTGTCGGACAGCCAGGTGGGAGAGGTGCTGGCCCGGTTCGATGCCGCGCTCTCGGCCGAGGAACTTGCCGTGATATCCGACATTGCCGGCGGCGCGCCGGGCCGTGCCCTGGATCTCGCACAGGCCGGCGGGATCGAGCTCTATCACGCACTCGACGCGCTGGTCTCACGGTTGCCCGAGATCGACCATGACGCCCTCCACGAAACGTCCGACAGGTTCGGACCCGCCTCGGGAGAGCCCGCCTACCGCACATTTCTGGAGATTCTGAACTGGTGGCTGCTGCGGCGCATCCGCGATGGCGCGACCACGGGCGGGGCGTCGCGGACGGGGCTTGAGCCGTGGCTGGCCGCATGGGAAAAGGTCCGCGAACTGGCCGAACGGGCCGACAGCGTCAATCTCGACCGCAAACAGGTTGTCCTGAACACGTTTTTCGAACTTTCCGCGGCCGCGCGGCAGGCACGTTGAGAACCGGATCCGCCCCATGAGCGATCTGCTCCTGCGATTTCTGACACCGATGACCTGGCTCCTGTGGATCGTCATCGGTATTGGCATGATCGAGCACTTCTTCCTCGAACCCCGGGGCCGCTCGTTGCTGCCCTCCGGCGTCTTCGACACACTTCTCATCGTCATGTGGCCCTTGCTGCTTGCGGTTTGGTTCGGTTGGAAGGAAAAAGAGAAGCGCAAGGCCCGCGAGGGCAGGGACGAACCGCCC
>JAYPUG010000045.1:0-10258 GCA_038133965.1 Rhodospirillaceae bacterium
AAGATCTTGGGCAGCAGCCAGATCATCAGCAGGATGAACAGGCCCAGCAGCACGAGGAACACCACCGGATGATGCAGGGCCGTCCAGAGACCCGCGATCACCGCGATGTCTTCCAGGATCGAGGCCGTCCAGTTCGAAACCGGCTCCGGCGATGTGTTGATCGCCAGACGCGTCCCCGACTTGGTGAAATGGCTCGCGCCAGCTAGCGAACCACCGGCAAGGGCTGCGGCCAGTTCGGCACCTGCGCTGACGTTACCGACGGCGCCGGACGCTAGAATTGCGCCCGCTGGTATGCGAATGAAGGTGTGAAGCGTATCCCAGCCGGAGTCCACGCCGGGTGCCTTGTCGGCGAAGAACTCGACGAAGAACATGAAGCCTGCCGCGCCGATCACGAGCGGATTGGCCAGAATTTCGAGGTCGGGCGGGAGCGCGATGTTTCCGGTCGCCCCCATCAGCCCCAGCGTCGCGATCGCGGCATAGAGGTTGATGCCGCTCGCCCAGGCGACCCCCATTGTCAGGGCAATGGTTTCAACGACTCCCATGGAAAGCTCCCGATCGCGTGAACACCGTAATCCTGCACTTTGTGGGCGGTGCGCACCGTTTCAATGGGTCGGCACCGGCCGCCCCAGTATCGTCACAATCGGGATTCGGAGGAATCAGGCAGTTTTCGCGCGATTCCGACCTCCGCCAAACAGCCAGACGAGCAGCGGCTTGAACGCAATCTCGGCACGGTCCTGCGCACCGATGGTCATCAGGTTCTCTTCCAGAACCCGGTCCGGCCCACGGCTGGCCGCCCCGATGTCGCACAGCCGTTCAAACATCCGTATCGCAGTGTCCCAATAGCGATTCTCGGCAACCGGAACGTCGGACACACGTGCGCAATCCACGATCAATACGGCAGCAGCAGCGGCAATGAACTCCGGATTTCCGCGCACGCACGCCCGCAACAGGTAACGCATGTCGGCGAGTTGCCCGCGGGCCACACCCTGACGTCGCCCCGTAACATTAAGTTCATCGGACAAAGCCTTGAAATCAATACCGTAATCGATACCGATCGGCATGCGGGGCAGCGCGGCAATATCGTCCGGAGCGGCACCTGCGTCTTCCATTAGGTAGGGGAAGACTTCGTTCACGCAAACCCGGACAAGCAGCCAGGCACGCTCATTTTTGCGCCCGTCGTTGGTTCCGATGATGCGCGGCGCCATGAGCTTGAGGCCCTGGCGGGTGTCGCAATCGACCGTATCGTTAATCTTGATCGCGAAGGACGCGATGACCGGGCAGGCCGTCGCGGGCCGATCGGTGTGGCGGTCTCCCGCCATCAGTGCCACGAGCGACATGACGCACAGTTCCGATTCCCGGCGCTCGCCCACGCGGGGGACGAGTTCCACCTGGCGAAACAGGTTATCGACGTTCGATTCGTGCGACATGCCTGTGACTTTAGTGCAAGAATCGGTGAGGGTCCACGCAGGCGATATCACGGTTTCTTGCGCACGCGAGGGGGCTTCGGAGGGCAAAATGACTGAAATAGAGCGCAATGTGGTCCGCGCGAACGGGATCAACCAGCATTTCCGGGCATGCGGACAGGGGCCGGCGATGGTTCTTCTGCACGGCTGGCCGCAGACATCCTATTCGTGGCGCAAGGTCATGCCCTTGCTGGCGCCC
Source organism: Rhodospirillaceae bacterium (assembly GCA_038133965.1). Lineage (GTDB taxonomy): Bacteria > Pseudomonadota > Alphaproteobacteria > UBA6615 > UBA6615 > JAYPUG01. The sequence goes on from JAYPUG010000045.1 coordinate 1,663, forward strand.
CACTATCGCTGCATCGCACCTGATCTGCGCGGCATGGGCGACACCGACAAGCCCGTCGCGGGATACGACATGCGCACGGTGGCAACCGACATCCACGCACTGATCGAGGCCCTTGGCCTTTCGGACGTGTACATGGTGGGCGCCGATTGGGGCGGTCTTGTCGCGCGACGCTATGCACTCGACCGGCCCGGAATGCTGGACCGCATCTGCATCGTCGATATCGTCCCGCACGACCGGATTTTCGCGAACTTCACACCGTCCTACGCACGTGCAGCATGGCACTATTTCTGGAATGCGGTTCCCGACCTGCCGGAATCGCTGGTCGCGCACGACGTGCGCGGGTTCCTGCAGGCGTTCTTTCGCCCCAAGACCCACAATCCCGAAACGCTGGACGAGTTCATCGACGAGTATGTGCGCGCCTATTCGAAGCCCGGCGCACTTCGCAGCGGATTTGCCTACTACAAAGCGATGTTCGATGAGAATCCTGCGCTCGATGCCGAAAACCCCGATGCCCGCATCGCCGAGCCCGTACATTGCGTATGGGGCAATTCCGGCGGCATGGGCGGGCCGTTCGATGTGCTGGAGATGTGGCGCCCGGTTGCGCCCGATGTGACGGGGCGCGGACTCGACGCCTGCGGGCATTATGTCCACGAGGAACAGCCCGAGGCCCTGGTCGAGGAGATCATCGCGTTCGGCAGGGGCTGAGCCCGTTCCACGGAGGCTCCCGACCGATGAGCGACGGCACGATCGACGAACTTTCGAGCGGTGAACTCGCCGTCGTGGTCGAGATGCAGCGCGTCGAACTCAATCGCCTCCTCGGCGAACAACGCCGGCTGAACGACCGGATCGACAAGCTCCTCGAGCTCCAGGAACGCGAACAGGTCCTGCGTCAGCAGATGCAGGCCGCGCTCGACCGCCTGGCCGCACAGCGCGGGGCGGACATCGGGGAGGCCGGCACACAGCCGACCATATCCGGCATGACGGCCGGCGATATGCCGCTCCTGGAAGACAGACTGGACCGTACGGAACGCAAGTTTTCGGCGTTGCGCGACGCCGTGGCGCAACTGGTCACGCTTCTCGAACGCCAGAAGGGCGGAGGCGGATCGGTGCGGGTGTTCGCACCGCGCGGACCCGACACCTGAGCGGCATTTGATCGGTGCCGTTGTGCCGCACGTCGGCGGCGGCAAAGTTCAGTGGGCCATGAAGACCGGCATCTCCGCGGAAGCGAGGATTTCGCTCGTCGCCCCGCCGAAAATCATCTGGCGCAGGCGGCTCTGCGTATAACCGCCCTTGACCAGCATGTCGCCGCCCAGCTCACCCGTTTCCGCAAGCGTGATCCGGCCTGCCTCGGCCGCCGAGCGTCGGCCCGGTACCTCGCGCACATCGACGGGCACGTTGTCGCGGGCCAGGTTCAGACTCACGTCTTCGGCGGTCGGCCCCGGCTGCATCGCGCCTTCGACGGCAAGAACCGTGATCTTCTCGGCCTCGCGCAGCAGCGGCTTGGCAAAGGCGATCGCGCGCGCGGTCTCCGTGCCGCCGTTCCATGCGACGACGATGTGCTTGCCGATTTCGGCGGGTGCCGTCGGCGGTGCAATCAGGATCGGACGGCCCGATTCGAACAGCACCGTCTCCAGCGTGTTCATGGCGGGCGTCATGGAACCCGGCATGGGCCGGCCCACGACAGTGAGGTCGAACACCCGTGCGTGCTGCCCGAACACGCCGATTCCCGACGCTTCGTCCTCCACCCACTGCGCCGACATGTGGGCTTCGCCCGGTTGCGGAGCGGGGATGCTGTTGGACGTGATAAAGGCTTGGAATTCCTCGTGCAGCCGCGATGCGCGTGCGCGCTGTTCGAGCTCGAACTGCTCCGCGGTGCCCGAACGCGCGGCCGCGCCACCCTCGAAACCGACGGCGACCGCGCCGGCGAGGGTCGGGCGAATGCAGAGCCCTTCGATGTAGCTGTCGTACCGCCGGGCGAAGATCAGGGCCGTCGAAAGCACGGACGGCAGGATTTCGCTTTCTTCCAGCGGTACCAGAATCGAACTGAAAGCCATTGTGCCTCCCTCGCCAACGGCGGTGTTTTTCTTTTGATAATGCGCCCGGTGACACGGACTCGCAACCGGCCATTCCGCGTGGGCTTGCAACGGTTGCGTCACCGGGGGGCATCGGGTAATAAACCGCGCTCCCGAACCGGCGCGGCAGTGGCGGAATTGGTAGACGCGCAACGTTGAGGGCGTTGTGGGCGAAAGCCCGTGGAGGTTCAAGTCCTCTCTGCCGCACCAAATTCGGGAACAGATATCGGGCCACGCGGCAGTGGCGGAATTGGTAGACGCGCTAGCTTCAGGTGCTAGTGGGGGTAACCCCGTGGAGGTTCAAGTCCTCTCTGCCGCACCACCCCTCGCTTCATGAAGCGACAGTGGTGCCACACCCGATACCTTTCAAAGCGCATTCGAGATACGTTTTTGCCACCCGGCCTTGGCACAAGGGCCGTGTGATCCCTATATCTTGGTTGGGATATCGAGGCGCGGAATGGCGGCAGAACGGGCAAAACGGAACAGCCGGGTCGGGCTCGGCGGACGCAAGCGGCACGGCGTTGTCGCGCGGCTGCGCGGATACTTCTTTGCGGGTCTGCTGACGACGGCGCCGATCGGCCTGACCCTCTGGCTGTTCTGGGTTCTCCTCAAGTTCATCGATGCGCGGATCACCCCGCTGATTCCCGCGCGCTACAACCCGAACACCTATCTCCACTCGGTCACGCCGGTCGATTTCGACATTCCCGGCGTCGGACTGATCGTCCTCATCGTCGTGCTGATCATCGTGGGCGCCATGACCCGCGTCCTGCTTGGACGCTGGCTGCTGCGGGTCAGCGAGCACCTCCTGAACAGGATGCCCGTCGTGCGCAGCGTCTACAGCGCCACGAAGCAGATCGTCGAGACGGTTCTCAAGCGCCAGTCCGAGGCGTTCCGCCAGGTTGTGTTGTTCGAGTATCCGCGCCGCGGGACCTGGGCCATCGGGTTCGTCACGGGCCAGACCAAGGGCGAGGTCCAGAACCTGACAGACGACGAGGTGGTGAACGTCTTCCTGCCGACGACCCCGAACCCCACTTCCGGCTACCTGCTGTTCGTGCCGCGCCGAGAGCTCGTGGTTCTCTCGATGAGCGTCGAGGAAGGCATCAAGATGATCATTTCCGGCGGCATCGTCACGCCGCCCGACCGGCGCACGCTCGAGCAGCAGCAGATCAAGCGGGTTGCCGCCGCCGACGGCGATACGCCGACGATCGGCCCAAAGCGCACCTGAACGCGGTTTCCCCCGCGGATGACCCCGATGCGAAGACGGCCTTGGGCGAGGGCGACTGATCAGCCGGCGCGCGCGTAGCGCACGGCGGAATCCCGTTCGAACAGGTAGAGCAGGGTGCGAAGCGCGTTCCCGCGCGCGGAGGTGAGCCCGGGATCCCGTTCGACGATCAGCCGGGCGTCGTCACGCGCCACGGCCAGCAGTTCACCATGCGCATCCAGGTCGGCGAGACGGAACTCGGGCAAGCCCGACTGCCGGGTGCCGAGCACGTCACCGGCGCCCCGCAGGCGCAGATCCTGTTCCGCAATCTCGAAGCCATCATCGGTCTCGCGCATTACGCGCAGGCGTTCGCGCGCCGTCTGGCCGATCTCGTGTCCGAAGAGCAGCAGGCACGTCGCCTCCCTGTCGCCTCTGCCGATACGCCCGCGCAGCTGGTGGAGCTGTGCCAATCCGAAGCGCTCGGCGTGTTCGACAACCATCACTGTCGCCTCGGGCACATCCACACCGACCTCGATCACCGTTGTCGCAACGAGGATGTCGAAGCCGTCGGTGGCCGTGCCCGCGAAGCGCGACATCACAGTGTCCTTGTCGCGCCCGCTCATTCGCCCGTGCACCAGGCCGACACGTTCGCCGAACCGCTCGCGCAATGCGGCGTGGCGCGCGGTTGCCGCTGCCACGTCGGCCGTTTCAGATTCCTCGACCAGCGGACAGACCCAGAAGACCTTGCCGCCGGCCTCCAGTTGCCGCCGCACGCCTGAAATCGCGTCTTCGAGCCTGTCGATCGACGCGGTGGTGGTCTTCACCGGTTTCCGGCCTGCCGGCTTCTCGCGGAGTTGCGATTCATCCAGGTCGCCATAGGCCGCCAGCATGAGGGTGCGCGGGATCGGCGTCGCTGTCATCAACAGGACATCGACGGCCTTTCCCTTGTCGGCGAGCAGCAGACGCTGGTGAACGCCGAACCGGTGCTGCTCGTCCACCACGGCAAGCGCGAGGTCGCGGAACGCCACATCGTCCTGGAACAGGGCGTGCGTGCCGACGGCGAGAGGTGCCTCCCCGGACGCCAGCTTTGCGAGAAGCGCCGCGCGTGCCTTCGTCTTGTCGCGACCGGTCAGAAGAACGCACTCGACGCCCGCCGCACGGGCGAGCGGGGCGATGGTCGCGTAGTGCTGTTGGGCGAGAATCTCGGTCGGGGCCATCAGCGCAGCCTGCCGGCCGGCCTCGACGGCGTTCAGCATCGCGAGCAAAGCGACGACCGTTTTCCCGCTCCCGACGTCGCCCTGGAGCAGGCGCAGCATCCGGTGTTCCGATGCCATATCGGCGACGATGTCGGAAACGGCCGTTTCCTGGTCTTTTGTAAGTGCGAACGGAAGCGCCTCACGCGCCCGCGCACGAAGATGTTCGTCTCCCGCGGTGGAGCGTCCCGCCTGCTTGCGGACCTGGGCACGAACGAGGGAGATCGCGAGTTGGCTGGCGAGCAGTTCGTCATAGGCCAGGCGCGCACGCGCGGGTGTACGGGACTCCAGTTCGGCCGCGGCTTGCGGCGCATGTGCGGACAGCACCGCGTCACGCCACACCGGCCATTTACGCTCGGCCACAAGCGCCGGGTCGAGCCATTCGGGCAGTTCGGGCACACGCTCGAGTGCACCCGCAACCGCCTTGCCGAGGACGTTCTGGGACAGCCCCTCGGTCAACGGATAGATCGGCTGGACGCGCATCACCTGGTCGCGTTCGTCCGGCCTGGCGACCATGTCGGGATGGGTCATCTGGAGCCGGCCGTCATAGAGTTCGGCCGTACCGCTGACGAGGCGGACCTCGCCCTCGGGTAGGGCGTTCGTCAGGTAGTCGGCGCGACCATGAAAATAGACCAGTGTGATCTCGCCCGTGCCGTCCGAACACTCGATCCGGTAGGGAATGCGACGGTTGCGGACCGGCGGCGCATGATGGCGACCGACGCGGAGTTCCAGTGTCGCGACACGCCCGGGTTCCAGGTCGGTGAGGGAAGGGCTGTAGCGCCGGTCGATCACGCCGGATGGCAGATGCCACAACAGATCGACAATGTGCGCGCCCGTCAGGCGCTCGATCGCACCGCCGATACGTGACCCGACACCCTTGAGTGCCGTCACCGGCGCAAACAGGGGGAACAGGATTTCGGGTCGGGCGCGTTGAGGCACGGGGGCACCGGACATCTTGGTTTTGCGCGGCTGACAGCACTCCGCAGGAGCGCTATATCCTACGGCACCGCGCGCCCGCGAACCAGCGATGCGCCAGGCAGGAGCAAGGCGATGGGCGAGGAAAACAGGGACGACCGCATCAAGCGGTTGCTCTACCGAAGCCAATACACCGGCACGAAGGAGACGGACCTTCTGCTGGGGGCTTTCGCACGCCTGAACCTCGATGAATTCGACGATTTCCTGCTCGATGAATACGAAGCGCTGATCGAGAACAGCGATCCCGACCTCTACATGTGGATCAGCGGCCGCAAACCCGTGCCCGACGAATGGAACGGGCCCGTTATGCGTCTGCTGAAAGACTTCCGGATCGAACAGTAAATTGTTGTTGCAAAACGAATATTCATGGCCCGCGCCGGGCCTTGCCATGCGTTTTACCGGCGTACCCGACAGGTGCGACGCGCTCTTGCTGGCTGAACTGGCAGAGCGAGCCGATCAACCCGTCGTGTATGTCGCAAGCGATGATGTTGCCATGCGTCGCGTGGCCGATGCGCTTGCCTTCTTTACGCCGGCTGTCCGCATCCTGACCTTTCCCGCCTGGGACTGCCTGCCCTATGACCGGGTGCCGCCGCGCGCGGAACTGGTGGCCGAACGCCTCGCAACCCTGGGAGCGCTGAACGATGAAAGCAAGGGCAGCCGGAGCGTGGTCGTCACCACGATTGCCGCCGCGCTGCAACGCATCCCCGCCGCCGAAACGATCCGCAATGGCAGGATCGTGCTGCAAACCGCCACCACCGTGGATTTTGTCGCCGTCGTCGCTTTTCTCGATTCCAACGGATATCACCGCACGGAAACCGTGCGCGAACCAGGTGAGTTCGCCACGCGGGGCGACATCGTCGATCTCTTTCCACCGGGCTCCGACGAGCCTGTCCGGATCGACCTGTTCGGCGATGAAATCGAACGCCTGCGCCGCTTCGACCCGCTCAGCCAGATCACGACGGGCGAGATCGAGCACCTGACCCTTTGGCCTGCCAGCGAAGTGCGGCTCGACGAGGAGGCCATCGAGCGCTTCCGGAAATCCTATCGCGAACGGTTCGGCGCCGTGCGCGGGGACGACCCGCTTTACGCCGCCGTGAGCGAGGGTATCCGTCACCCCGGCATGGAACATTGGCTGCCCCTGTTCCATCCGCACCTCGAAACGATCTTCGATCACACGGGCGGTCCGGTCGTGCTGGGGCTGCGGGCAGCGGCTGCGCGCGACGAACGGCTCGACCAGATTTCCGACTACTTCACCGCCCGGGCCAATGCCCCCAAGCCGGCGGACGGAGAGGCGCCGTATCACCCGTTGCCGCCCGACGCGCTTTACCTCGGGCCGGACGAACTGCAAGCGTTGCTGGATTCGCGCTCCACGGTCGAGCTCGACAGCTTCGAGGCACCCGAGACAGATGGCACCAGCGTGTCGATCGGCGGTCGCCGCACCATCGATTTCGCCGAAGCGCGAAACCGGACCGACATCAATCTATTCGACGCGGTCCGGACCCGCTTTGCCAACGAGCGGGGGGAAGGGCAGTCCATCGCGGTCGCCTGCCATTCGAGGGGATCGCGCGACCGTATCGTCCAGCTCCTGGCCGACCACGGCGTGAGCGAGGCCGTCGCTGCGGACGAATGGCGTGCAGTGTGGGGCGCGGGGACATCCGCGCTGCCCGTATTCGAGCTCGCGATCGACAACGGCTTCACCGTGCCCGGCCTGACCGTCTATTCCGAAGCCGATATCCTGGGCGACCGTCTCGTTCGGCGCCGGCGGCCGGCGCGTCCCTCGGAACATCTCATTTCGGAGATGTCGAGCCTGTCTCTCGGCGACATCGTCGTTCACACAGATCACGGCATCGCCCGATACGACGGCCTCGAGACGCTTGAGATCGGCGGCGCACCTCACGATTGCCTGCGTCTGATCTATGCCGGCGACGACAAGCTGTTCCTGCCCGTCGAGAATCTCGACCTCCTGTCGCGCTACGGGTCGGAGGAATCCGAAGTCCAGCTCGACAAGCTGGGCAACGCAGGCTGGCAGGCGCGCCGCGCACGCGTGAAGGAGCGGATCACCGAGATGGCGGACCAGTTGCTTGCGATCGCCGCCGAACGCGAGTTGCGTCACGCACCGGCCATGGATCCGCCCGCGGGTCTCTACGAGGAGTTCTGCGCACGCTTCCCATTTGCAGAGACGGACGACCAGAACCGGGCCATCGACGACACGATCGAGAGCCTGGCGGCGGGCAAGCCCATGGACCGCCTCGTGTGCGGCGACGTCGGTTTCGGCAAGACGGAGGTTGCGCTCCGTGCCGCCTTCGTCACGGCCATGGCCGGACGCCAGGTCGCCGTGGTCGTTCCGACAACCCTGCTGGCGCGCCAGCACAACGAGACCTTCGGCGCGCGGTTCGGGGGCATGCCCGTCAAGATCGCCCAGCTTTCGCGCCTGACGACGGCGAAGGAGGCGCAGGACATTCGCGAAGGGCTCGAATCCGGCGATATCGACATCGTGGTCGGCACCCACGCGCTGCTGTCCGCTTCGATCCGTTTCCGCGACCTGGGCCTCCTGATCGTGGACGAGGAACAGCATTTCGGCGTGGCCCAGAAGGAACGCCTGAAGCGGCTGTCGAGCGACGTTCACGTGCTGACCCTGACCGCGACGCCCATTCCCCGGACACTGCAGCTGGCGCTGACAGGCGTGCGCGAATTGAGCCTTATTGCCACCCCGCCCGTGGACCGGCTCGCCGTCCGCACCTTCGTCATCCCCTATGACGGAGTGACGGTGCGCGAGGCGATCATGCGAGAGCATTTCCGCGGCGGACAGAGTTTCTATGTCTGCCCGCGGGTGAGCGACATCGAGGCTATCCGCGAGCGGCTGGGAGAACTCGTGCCCGAAGTCTCTGTCGGCGTTGCCCACGGCCAGATGCCGGCACGTGCGCTGGAGGACGTGATGACCGCGTTCTACGACCGCAAGTACGAAGTGCTCCTGTGCACCAACATCGTCGAATCCGGCCTCGACGTCCCGACGGCGAACACGATCATCGTCCACCGCGCCGACATGTTCGGCCTTTCTCAGCTGTATCAGCTTCGCGGCCGGGTCGGACGGTCCA
>JAYPUG010000046.1:0-5682 GCA_038133965.1 Rhodospirillaceae bacterium
GCCCAGGTGATCGCGATCTCCGTGCGCGCGTCCGCCAGTTCCGTCAGGGTGAGCGTCGCGGCGGCGACGAGGGTCTCCTGCGATGCCTGGGTGGCGACGCGGGCGCCCAGCCGGCGCAGCGACTGGCGCAGCGCGGCCTCCAGGCGCCGGGCCTGCTCGTCCGAGGCGCCCTCGACCCCGGCCACGAAGATCGCGGGCGGCAGCACCTCGGGCGCGGTCTCTTTCTGGACGAAGGGCGCGATCTGCGTCGCGGCGCGCTCGGCAAGCGCGGTCATGAGTTGCGGATCGGCCAGCGCCCACAGCTCGATGGGGGTGCCCTCGATCGTTTGCTTGTGGCGTCCCATTTCCTCGCCGGCCGGGTTGTACAGAGTCCACGCGATGTGGGCGTCGTGCCCGGGATCGATCACCTCGCCCACAAGGAACAGGCTCGTCCGGTTGCCCGTCGCGACATAGGCGGGAATGCCGTGATCGAGCAGCGCCTCGACCATCTGGTCGGCCAGGCTCAGGCCGGTTGCGGGCGGCGCATCGGCCACCGGCAGGACGACGATGCCGCGCGTATCGTCGAGCCGCAGAAGGGCATTCGTCTCGCCCGGTTCACGTTCGAACGCGCGGGGGACGGGCTGGCAGGCTGCGAGCACCAGCACCAGGGCGACGAGCCATCTAAATCGCAAGGCCCACCACCAGTGCGACCAGCGTCATAAAGATGAGGATGACCATGTAGGGCACGGTTCAGGCCTCATCCGTGCGTGCAATCAGTGAGATGTTGCGGCCGTAATCGGGCTCGTTGCGGTGGCAGCTGCGCCGGTAGCTGAAGAAGTTCTCGTCGGCATAGGTGTCCTGGCCGGTGTGCGTCGTCCGTTCGATGCCCGCGGCGGCGAGCCGTGCCTGCACATACGCCGCCAGGTCGAACAGGAACCGGTCGGAGCCAGGCCGGGGCGTGAAGAACTGCGTGTTGCCCGCGTCGTCGTCCAGGAAGGGCCCCGGAAACTCGGGTCCGACCTCGTAGGAAGCCGCGCCGATACAAGGCCCGACGGCAGCCGATATGCGTTCGCGCACCGCGCCGCGTGCGGTCATCGCGGTCACCGTCGCCTCGATCACACCGCCCAGCGCCCCGCGCCAGCCGGCATGGGCCGCCGCGATCACGCCCGCCTCGGGGTCGGCGAACAGGACGGGTGCGCAATCGGCGGCCAGCACACCCACGGCGATGTTCGCGCGGGTGCAGACGATCGCGTCCGCGCGCGGGGGCTCGGACCACACCGTGTCCGCGTCTGCGACCTCGGCCGAATGGATCTGATAGACGGTGCGCAGGTTCCCGGCCGGCGCATCCACGAGGCGCGCGGCCCGTGCGCGGTTCTCGGTGACCCGGTCTGCATCGTCGTTCGAACCGGCGCCGCAGTTCAGCCCGGCGTAGATGCCCTCGCTCACGCCGCCCGCGCGGGACAGGAAGCCGTGCCGGATACCGGGCACGGACGTCAGGATATCCGCGGTGGCGTGGGGGTGCTGCATGGTCAGGGCGTGGTCTCGAAGCCTGCCGGCGGGGCGGCGTCCGGGCGGGCGACCGCCAGGACCTTGAACAGGGTGCCCATTTCGGCAGGGCCGATCAAGCGGGCCAGTGCGGTCTCGATGTCGGTGCGCTGTGCCGGGCTTGCATGCGCCGAAAGCGCGCGCGCCCGCGCCCGGATGCCGAGCCGTTCGAGGAAGACACCCTGGTCTACCGGACCGTGACAGCGCGCACCCTGTGCCGCTGCCGCCTCGGCGACGGCGGCGAAGTTCACATGTGCGGTCAGGTCGCTCTCGCCCGGCGCGGCCAGGACGTCGATGGGCTTGTGGCCGCGGACGGCCTGCAATGTCTCGCCGGTCGCGTGGGCCGTGTAGCCATAGTCGATGAACAGCGCCTCGCCGCCGTCATCCACGATATGTCGGGCGATGTCCGCCACGGCGGCCTCGACCGCCGGGGCGCGTTCGAGGATGGCACCCTCGTGTGCGTGCGGCGCGAGTGCCGCATCGAGCGCGGCGGGTGCCGGGTCGGTCACGAAGCAGAGCGTGCCCGTGTCTGCCGACAGGCCGACCCGTCGTGCATGCCAGGCACCGTTCGTGCGGACATACTGTTCGACGGGCAGCGCGTCGAGGAACTCGTTCGCAATGACGAGGGCCGGCATTCCGCCGGTGTCGGGCAGGCGTTCGTGCCAGGCGGCGTGGTGCCCGGCGAGGGTCCGGCGCTGCATGTCCCGCAGGACCGGGCTTGTCTCGACCAGGTGGATGCGTGCCGCATCCCGGCATGCGGGGACACCCGCCAGAGCACGCAGCGCGTCGGCCATCAGGGTGCCGCGTCCGGGGCCGAACTCGATCAGTGCGAACGGGTCGGGCCGGCCGAGCGCCTGCCAGGTGTCGGCGCACCACAGGCCGACGAGTTCGCCGAACATCTGCGAGATTTCGGGCGCGGTCGTGAAGTCGCCGGCGGCGCCCAGCGGATCGCGCGTCACGTAGTAGCCGTGCTCGGGATGGGCCAGCGCGACCGCCATGAAGGTGGCGACGTCGAGCGGGCCCTCGTCCGCGATACGGCGTTTCAGGAGGCGGACAACCGGGTTTCCGTCATCCATGGCCGGGTTCGTCTAGCTGGTGGGGGAGGCGGTCCGCCCCGGAGGATCGAGCCGTGCATGGCTCAGGGCATAGACGATGAAGGCGAGCCCGGCAATCGCGATGGGTGTGGAGAGCCACTGGCCCATGGTCGTGCCCCAGACGAGGAAGCCGCCCTCGCCCACATAGTTGTCCGGCTGGCGGAAGAACTCGACGACCGTACGCGACAGCCCGTAACCCACCAGGAAGATGCCCGTCAGCAGGCCCGGGCGCGCCCGCGCTCCGAGAAAACGGGCGAGAGCAAACAGGATCGCGAACAGCAGGATGCCTTCCAGGGCGGCCTCGTAGAGTTGGCTCGGGTGGCGACCCACATCGCCGCCGCCGGGAAACACGAAGGCCCAGGGAACATCGGTGGGACGACCATAGAGCTCGCCGTTGACGAAGTTCGCGACCCGGCCGAGGAACAGTCCGATGGGCGCTGCCGCGGCCACCAGGTCGCCCAGCGCCAGCACGCGCAGCCCGTTCCGGCGGGCGAACAGAACGACCGCCGCCACGATGCCGATCAACCCGCCATGGAAGGACATGCCGCCGTTCCACACGGCGAGGATCTGGAGCGGGTTCTCGATGAAGAAGCCCGGCTGATAGAAGCCGACGAAGCCGAGACGCCCCCCGGCGATCACGCCGATGATGGCCCAGCTGAAGAAGTCGCCGACCTGCTGGGCGGTCATCGTCGCCGGCGGGCGACGCAGCAGCCAGACCATGTAGCCCCAGCCGGCCAGCAAACCGGTGATGAAGGCGAGCGCGTACCAGCGCACGACGATCGGGCCGATGGCGATGGCCACGGGGTCGAAGTCGGGGAAGGGGTTGGGTCCCGTCATGGCTGGTCCCGCTTTGCTCCCGTGCGCCTGAGTCCGGGCCCGGACGATTCGTGCCTAGACGGATTCGTGCCTAGACGTAGGGGTCGTTGGTCGCCAGGTGGTCGCGCACATAGCTGCGCACGCCGTCCTCGAGCGACGTGAACGGCGCATCGTATCCAGCCGCCCGAAGCCGGTCCATTCGCGCTTGCGTGAAGTACTGGTACTGGTTGCGCACCGTGTCGGGCATGTCGATGTAGGTGATGTCGGGCGGCGCCTCCATCGCGGCGAAGATCGCGGCCGCCATGTCGTCGAAGCTGCGCGCGCTGCCCGTGCCCAGGTTGTAGATGCCGCACACCTGCGGGTTGTCGAGCAACCACGTCATCACCGCGACCGTGTCGGCCACATGCACGAAGTCGCGCAACTGGCCGCCGTCGCCGTAGTCCGGGTCGTGGGACCTGAACAGCCGCGCGGCGCCGGTCTCGCGAATCTGCTGCCAGAATTGCGGCACGACCGAGCGTTGGCCGCCCTTGTGGTACTCGTTGGGTCCATAGACGTTGAAAAACCGCAGGCCCGCCCATTGCGGCGGCGCCGCGTCCGCGTCGGCCATGCGCACCGCCGCGCGGTCGAACAGGAGTTTCGACCAGCCATAGGGGTTGAGGGGGCGCAGCCGGCTCAGCCCCGCCTCGCTGTTGTCGTCGTCGAAGCCGTTCTCGCCGCCGCCATAGGTTGCGGCGGACGAGGCGTAAATGAACGTCACGCCGTTGACCGCGCACCAGCGCCACAGGTCCAGTGAGAACCGGTAGTTGGCGCGCATCACCCGGTCCACGTCGCGCTCGACGGTCGAGGAGATCGCACCCATGTGGAACAGCGCTTCGGGTTTCTCCGGGGCGGCATCGAGCCAGTCGAGGAGCGCCACCGGCTCGACGCGCTCGAGCGGGCCGCGCTTGGCGAGATTGGGGCCGGTTGCGTCGTCGGCGAAATCGCACACCACGACCTCGCCGCCGCGCGTGCACAGCCCGGCGACCAGGTTCGAGCCGATGAAGCCGGCGCCGCCGGTGACGACGAACATCGCGGTCCCTCCCGTGTTCGGAGCGGACTTATAGGCGCTTGCGCGCCGCTGCGGCAATCGGGACCCTTGTTCCCACGGGCGGCCCGCGCGTAGTCTCGGGCGGCAACCGGGGAGAACCGAACGGTGCAGACCAAGAGCCGACTGCTGGACGATCTGGCCCGCCTCGCGAACGGCGCGGCGGGAGTGGCGAGCGGATTGCGTGAGGAGGTCGAAGGCCTCGTGCAGCAGCGCATCGAGCGCGTGCTTGCCGATCTGGACCTCGTGCGCCGCGAGGAATTCGAGGCGGTCGAGGCCGTGGCGATCCGGGCGCGCGAGGAACAGGAAGCGCTGGAGAAACGCGTCGCGGAGCTGGAGAAGAAGCTCGCCGCGACGGCCAGGCGCAAGCCGGCAGCAAAATCGTCCTCCAAATCGGCCGGAAAGACCGCAGGCAAGGACGCCTGACGCCCCGGGAACGCCGTGTTCCCGGCCTGTTGCCCCGGTTTCAGACTTTCCACAAGGCGACTGTTGCGACGCAACGCGCACTCGTGACAGTGTACCTCTTGTAGTAGGTCGAGCCGCAGAAACCACAATATTTCGGTGCGATTACAATATATTGTAGTCAAACGCTCTGCGGGTTCAAAACGCGCCCGGGAGGCACGCCCAAATGGGAACCCTGTCCCAAACCGTCGTCGATCAATCCATGCATCCCCTCGACCTGGTGGAGGAGATGATTTCGTTGCGCGACTGGGCGGTCGAGCGGACTGGGCGGAACGAGTTGCTGTCGGAAATGGGCGGGCGCTGGTGCGACTACCATGCGGTCTTCAACTGGGTCGACCATATCGGCGCATTGCAGATGACCTGCGCGTTCGATGTGCGCACGCCGTCCGAGCGCCGGGCCTCGGCGCACGAACTGCTTGCCGTCCTCAACGAACGCCTTGGCATCGGCCATTTCGACATTGGCGCGGAAGACGGCCTGCCGGCCTACCGGCACGCGCTGCTGCTGCGTGGCGGCTCGCTCTCGGTCGAACAGGTCGAGGACATGATCGACATCGCGCTGCACGAGCTCGACAGGTTCTACCCGGCCTTCCAGTGCGTGATCTGGGGCAGCCAGACCGTCCAGTCGGCGGTGACGTCGATCATGTTCGACACCGTCGGCGAGGCCTGAGGCCGCGCCAGCCATGAATGCCCCGAACGCGATCC
>JAYPUG010000046.1:5692-8358 GCA_038133965.1 Rhodospirillaceae bacterium
AAGATGGGCGGCGCCCTCATGCAGGGCTGGATTGTGCGCGGCGTGAAGCCCGCGAACATCTTCGTCGCCGATCCGGCCGGCCCCGATCTTCCGGCCGGCGTTTCGGGCGGCGCCGGCGCGGACGACGTGCCGGACGGGTTCGCGCCCGACGTGGTGGTGCTGGCCGTCAAGCCGCAGGTGATGGATGCGGTGCTGCCGCCCTATGCGGCCCATGCCGAAGCCGGTGCGGTGTTCCTGTCGATCGCGGCGGGACGGACCATCGCGTCCTTCGAGGCGGTCCTGGGGGCCGGCGCGCGTGTCGTGCGTGCCATGCCGAATACGCCGGCCGCGGTCGGGCGCGGGGTCACGGTCCTGTCCGCCAACCCGGCGGTCGAGCCGGGTCAGCGCGCCGTGTGCGAGACATTGATGGAGGCCGTGGGCAAGGTCGCCTGGGTCGCCGACGAGGCGCTGATGGACGCCGTCACCGGCGTGTCGGGCAGCGGCCCCGCCTATGTCTTCCACCTCGTCGAGGCGATGGCTGCGGCAGGTGTCGAGGCGGGACTTCCCGAGGAACTCGCGATGCTGCTGGCGCGCGAGACCGTGGCCGGCAGCGGCGAACTCCTGGCGCAGTCCGCCGACCCTGCGGCCACCCTGCGCGAGAACGTGACCAGCCCGGGCGGTACCACCGCCGCCGCGCTGGATATCCTGATGGCCGATGACGGGCTGGTCGGGCTGATGACCCGTGCGATCGTTCGGGCCACCGAACGATCTCGCGAACTCGCCGGCTGACGTCTCACAACAGCTGCGCGCGGCGCACTCACCGGCGAGAAGGCACCCACGGCATGACCATCTCCTTCGACGATTTCCGGAAGGTCGATGTGCGCGTGGGCACGGTGGTGGATGCCCAGCCCTTTCCCGAGGCGCGGCGTCCGGCCATCAAGCTGTGGGTCGATTTAGGCAGCGAAATCGGCGTAAAGAAAACCTCGGCACAACTCACGGTGCACTACACGCCTGAGGTGCTCGTCGGCCGCCAGGTCGCTGCGGTGGTCAACTTCCCGCCCAAACAGATCGGCAAGTTCATGTCCGAGATTCTCGTCCTCGGGTTTCCCGATGCCGACGGCGAGGTGGTTTTGCTGAACGTCGATCAGGAAGTTCCGGACGGCGGCCGGCTGTTCTGAGCGCCTAGATCGGAATTCGCACCAGCACGCGCAACCCGCCCTTGGGCGCATCGTCCAGGCGGATTTCGCCGCCATGGTTATGGACGATGTCCTGGGCGATCGACAGGCCCAGCCCGGTGCCGCCCGTCTCCATGTTGCGGGATTCGTCGAGCCGGAAGAACGGCCGGAACACGTCCTCACGCATTTCCGCCGGAATGCCCGGCCCGTCGTCATCGACCGTGATCTCCAGAACCGCACCGTTGCGCAGCATGTGGATTTCGACGTGTTTGCCATGGCGCGCCGCGTTCTCGACCAGGTTGGTCAGGCAGCGCCGCATGGCATTGCGCGCGAGCGGCAGGATCACCTCGCCGCCGATCTCGAGGGCGACATCCGCGCCATTGCGTCGTGCGTCGTGGGCCACCTCCTCGACCAGCTGCGCGGCGTCCACGGGTGTGCGCTCCTCCGTTCCCTCGCCCCGCGCGAAGTTCAGATACCCCTCGATCATTCCCTCCATCGCGGCCACGTCGGAGTTGAGTTCGTCGATCTCGGGATTCCTGCCCAGCATGGCGAGCTGCAGCTTCATACGTGTCAGCGGCGTGCGCAGATCGTGGCTGACACCGGCGAGCATCTCGGTGCGTTGCTGGATCTGACGCTCCAGCCGGTTGCGCATGGCCATGAATGCGCTCGCGGCCTGCCGCACCTCGGTCGCGCCCGAAGGCCGGAAATTGGGCGTATCCCGGCCCTTGCCGAAGTTCTCGGCGGCGGTTGCGAGCCGCCGGATGGGGCTCACCTGGTTGCGCATGAACAGCGTGGCGACCGCGAACAGGATCAGGGAGGTGCCGGTCATCCAGAGGATGAAGATCTTCGTCGTCGAGCTGATCAGCCGTTCCTCGTGCGCCGAGACCTCGAGGACGCCCGCGGGCAGCTGGACATTGATGAGAACGCGGTCGGGTGTGCTCTTCGTGTCCATGTAGAACGGCCGCTGGACGATCCCGGCGAGCGAGCGCGCCAGAGTGACCTCGAGGTTTCCGGACGGAACGAACGGCGTGTTCGGCAGGATCGCCTCCGGCTTGTAGGCGATGATCAGGTCCAGGGTGCGGTGCGCAAGCTCGAATACGGTCGCCCGGGATTCCCGGGTTTCAGCTCGCTCCAAGAGCTCCAGCACGAGCGCGATATCGCCGGCCAGCGCGGTTGCCCGGTGGCGGCTCACGTTCGCCCAGTGCCGGTCGTAAAAGATGACGCCGCTCACGATCTGCAGCAGGACAAGCGGTACCACGATGATGAGCAGCGAACGCGCCAGCAGTCCGCGCGGCAGGATGCGCTTGAGCGACACGCGCAGCGCGCGTGTGAAACGCGAGACTTCAATCAGTCGGGCCATAGCACGTAGCCCTGTCCGCGAATGGTTTGCAGATAGCGCGGTGCGCGCGGATCGGGTTCGATCTTGCGCCGTAGCCGCGTAACCTGCACATCGACTGCGCGTGCGCTGCCTTCGATGCCGCTTCGTTCGCGCAGTACATCACGGCTCACCGG
>JAYPUG010000046.1:8368-10225 GCA_038133965.1 Rhodospirillaceae bacterium
GGCGCGCTTCCGCACCGGTCAGCGGAACCGTACCGTCCGGGCCGGTCAGGAGCTGGCGCCGCGAATCGTAGCCATGGGTGCCAAACCGCAGTTCGGCCGGCTCGCGGGACTCGTCGCCGGCCCGGCGCAGGATCGAACGGATACGCGCGACAAGCTCGCGCGGCTCGAATGGCTTGGTCAGGTAATCGTCTGCCCCTCGCTCCAGGCCGTCGATTCGGTTCTCCGGCTCCGCCATCGCCGTCAGCATCAGGATGGGCACCCGGTTGGTCTCGCGCAGGCCGCTCGTCAGGTCGAGCCCGCTCTCGCCGGGCATCATGAGATCGAGGACGAGGAGGTCGAACTGGAATGCACCCAGCTTGTTGCGCGCTTCGGCAGCGCTTTCCGCTGTGGTGACGCGGAATCCGCTGTCGGCGAGGAACCGCTGCAGCAGCTCACGCAGGCGGCGGTCGTCATCGACCACCAGAATGTGCGGACTGTCATCGAGCATCGTAACCCGATTATAGCGCTGTCGAGGGGAATCCGGCATCGCGCGCGCCGTGGGGGGCGCCTGGACGCGAGGTCACGGGCGTTTACCTGCGGACCGGGCCACGCACCGCCGCGGGACGCACACGGGCGCGGTCGTCGGGATTGATGATTCCGGTCAGGACGCGGCGAAAACCCTCCACGGCCTCCGCGCCGGCCTCTCGGTAGGCGCGCGCGAAACGTTCCATCTGGACTGCCGTGAGCTCGCCCTCGAGCGTCTTTCCCTTGTCGGACAGCGACAGCTGCTTGCGGCGCCGGTCCGACGGATCGGCGCGCTGGGCAATGAATCCGTCCTCGACAAGTGTGCCGAGAACGCGCGACAGGCTCTGCTTGGTGATGCGCAGGATCTCCAGCAGTTCGGTGACGCTGATGCCCGGGTTGCGGCCCACGAAATAGATCACCCGGTGGTGGGCCCGGCCCAGTCCGTACTTCTCGAGTATCGCGTCGGGTTCCCCCGTGAAGTCGCGATAGGCATAGAACAGCAGCTCGATTCCCTGGCGCAGGTCCTCTTCGCGCAGGAACGGCGGATTGATGCCCGATTTAAGGTCAACCATGTTGACTTAATTAAATCTCGATGTTACCTGACGCAACCTTGTGTCAGAATTTTTTGTCGCCGGAACGCACTCCGGCGACCGGAAGTTTCGAGGGCCCAGCAATGCATGAAGTTCCCTACGACGATCGTGACGGCGTGATCTGGTTCGACGGCGCATTCGTGCCGTGGCGGGACGCCAAGGTCCACTATCTCAGCCACGCGCTGCACTATGCGTCCTGCGTGTTCGAGGGGATGCGCGCCTACAATGGCGAGATCTTCGAGCTGACCGCCCACAACGAGCGGCTCCACAAGTCGGCCGAAATCCTCGGCTTCGAGGTGCCCTATTCGGTGGCGGAACTCGACGATGTCTGCCGCGAGGCGCTGGAGCGCTCGGGCTACACCGACGCTTATATCCGGCCTGCTGCCTGGCGCGGACCGGAGCAGATGGGCGTTTCGGCCCAGAACTGCAAGATCCATGTCGGCATCGCGGCCTGGCAGTGGCCGTCCTACTTCACGCCGGAAGCGCGCATGAAGGGGATCAAGATCGACTGGGCGATCTATCGCCGGCCCGATCCCGCGACGCAGCCGGTGCATGCGAAAGCGGCGGGCCTGTACATGATCTGCACCCTGTCGAAGCACGCGGCCGAGAGGAAGGGCTATTCCGATGCCCTGATGCTCGACTGGCGCGGCCAGCTCGCCGAGACCACGGGCGCGAACATGTTCCTGGTGAAGGGCCGCTCGATCCACACGCCGACGCCGGATTGCTTCCTCAACGGTATCACCCGCCAGACGGTGCTCGACCT
>JAYPUG010000047.1:0-2907 GCA_038133965.1 Rhodospirillaceae bacterium
CCACGCGCTGCAGCCGCTCGACATCGTGCTGGTCAACACCAGCGCGGCCGCGGCCTACGGCAACGACGACTATATCGACCGCGGCTGCGGCATGGGCCGCGAAGCTACCTTGTGGCTGACCGAGCGGGGCGTGCGGGTGTGCGGCACCGACGCGTGGACCTGGGACGCGCCGTTCAGCCACACCGCCAAGCGCTGGGCGGAGACGAAGGACCCCTCGATCATCTGGGAGGGTCACTTCGCCGGCATCGAGACGCCCTACTGCCAGATCGAAAAGCTGCAGAATTTGGAGGAACTGCCCGACAACGGCTTCATCGTGGCCTGCTTCCCGACGAAGATAAGGGGCGGCACGGCGGGCTGGACGCGCGCGGTGGCGCTGTTTGGGTAGGGCCTACCCCCTCTCCCACCCGCGTATCTTCACGAGCGTCGTCGCGCCGTCCTTCAGCTTCTCCATGGTCTCGCGCTCGCGCGCCTCGCGGGCCTTCCCGGCCTCGATGACGTCGGCGGCAATCGCCTTCGGGATCACCACCACCCCGTCGGTGTCGCCGACCACCAGGTCGCCCGGCTCGACGATCGCCTCGCCCAGCGCGATCCGCTGGTTGATGTAGAGGTCGCCGTTCAGGTCCTTGAGGGTGCCGCGCATGGCGAGCCCCCTTGCGAACACCGGCCAGCCCATCTGGGCCAGTTCCGCCCCGTCGCGCACGCAGCCGTCAATCACAAGCCCGCCGAGCTTCAGGCCCATCGCCGAGGTGCACATCACCTCGCCGAAATAGCCGCCCTCGTAATGGCCGCCCACGTCGGCGACGATCACGTCGCCGGGCTTCGCCTCGTCGATGCCGAAGTGCAGCGCTAGATTATCCAGCGGCGGGCCCTTCACCGGGAAGGCCGGCCCGCAGACCTTCATGCCCGGCGCCACGGGCTTGATCGCGGCGGGAAGCGCGCCGATCCGCCCCGCAGCCTCGTGCAGGGTCGAGCTCGCGATCTTCGCGGCCTCGGCGATCAGTTCCGGCGTCAGTTCATCGGCCATGTGGTACTCCCCCTCGAAAACAGCTCTGGAAGTGATATCTTCGCGGGCAATTCTAGACGCCCGCGAGGCGCAGGTCATGGTTGGAGGCGAGGTGGTGGCGACACCCTACAGTTTCACGTCATGCGCGGACTTGATCTGCGCATCTCAGGTGCCGGTGCAGGAGATGCCCGTGTCGAGCCCGGGCATGACGCATCGACTTTGTCCGCGCATGACGGTTAAGGCAGGAGTACCGGCATGACCGGCATCCTCTCCGGCCTTTCGGTCGTCGAGGGCTCGGCCTTCGTCGCCGCGCCGTCCGCCGGCATGACGCTGGCGCAGCTGGGCGCGGATGTGATCCGCTTCGACCTGCCTGGCGGCGGGATCGACTATCGCCGCTGGCCCGTCACGGCCGAGGGCAACTCGATCTACTGGGCGGGCCTGAACAAGGCCAAGCGCTCTTTGGCGGTGGATTTCCGAAAACCCGAGGGGCAGGAGATCCTGACCCGCCTGATCGCGCGGCCCGGGGCCGACAAGGGCATCGTGCTGACCAACTTTCCGATGCGCGGCTGGCTTTCCTACGACCGCCTGAAAGAACACCGCGACGATTTGATCGCGCTGAATATCCTGGGCAACCCGGACGGCTCGGTCGCCGTCGATTACACGGTCAACGCCGCCGTCGGCTTCCCCTTCGTCACCGGCCCGGCAACGCCGGACGCGCCGGTGAACCACGTCTTCCCCGGCTGGGACGTGGCGACAGGCTATGCCGCGGCCACGGGCATCCTGGCGGCAGAGCGCCACCGCAGCCGCACCGGCGAGGGGCAGTATGTCTCCCTCTCGCTCGCGGACGTCGCCTTCGCCGCAGTCGGCAACCTGGGCTACATCGGCGAGGTGCAGATCAACGGCGAGAGCCGGCCCAGCATCGGCAACGACGTCTATGGCAGCTATGGCCGCGACTTCGCGACGAAGGACGGGCGCCGCGTCATGGTGATCGCCGTCTCCGTCGCCCAGTGGAAGAAGCTGGTCGAGGCGACGGGCACCGAGGACGCCATGGCGGCGCTCGAGGCCGAGACGGGGCTGGACTTTACCCGCGAGGCGCACCGCTACGAGGCACGCGCGCGCATCAACGCGGTGATCGCGGAATGGTGCGCGGCGCATTCGCTTGACGAGGTGCGCGCCGCCTTCGACCCGGCCAATGTCTGCTGGGGGCCCTACCAGACGTTCGAGCAGCTGGTGCACGACGACCCGCGCGTCTCGACCGCCAACCCGCTGTTCGACGAGATCGACCAGCCCGGCATCGGCCGCTATCTCGCCCCCGGCGCGCCGCAGACGTTCGCGGCCGCACCCCGCGAGGTCCGCCGCGCGCCCGTTCTGGGCGAGCACACCGACGAGATCCTCGCCGACGAGCTGGGCATGTCCGACGCCGAGATCGCGCGGCTGCACGATGACGGTACCGTCTCCGGCCCGGAGATTCCGGCGTGATGACCATCAATCAGATCGTCATTCCCGCGAAGGCGGGAATCCATTAACACCGCAATCTGCTTGGGTGCGCCTGAGTTTATGGACCCCCGCCTGCGCGGGGGTGACGAAAAGAGAAGCACACCATGACCATACCCTCCTCCGACCTGATCCCCCTCTGCAGCGAAGCGCTGGACGACGCCCGCACCTTCCGTGACGAGGCCCAGCGCACCGCGACGTCCATGGCCGCACCGGGCGGGCCGGTCGATACGAAGCTGGTGGACGCGCACCAGTACGCGCTGCACGGCTTCGCCTGGATGGCGACCTACGTCACGGCGCTGGAACAGTTGCTCGCCTGGGCCGAACGGCTGGATGGAGACGGCCGGCTGGGCGAGCTGGAGCGGCTGATCCTGTCCTGCGGCTTCGGCGGCTACCTGAAGCAGCTGCGC
>JAYPUG010000047.1:2917-7734 GCA_038133965.1 Rhodospirillaceae bacterium
CCGGTGCCGCGCGACCCGTGCGCACCGTGGCGACCTGGGCCTGGACGTGGCAGTGTACTTCACGGGTGCCGCCGCGCGCCGCCTGATCGCCGAGGGCGACACCATCTCGGTCCGACAGGCGATCGCCGAGGCCCTGCGCGACCGGGATGCCGGCGGCGGAGGGGACTTCGGAGACCGCGGGCTGGACGAGACCCACGCCATGATCGCGGACCAGTTCCACCGCTTCGCCGACGAGCGGGTGGCACCCCACGCCCATGGCTGGCACCTGCGCGACGAGCTGATCCCGCTCGACATCGTCTCCGAGATGGGCGAGCTGGGCGTGTTCGGCCTGACCATCCCGGAGGAGGACGGCGGGCTGGGCCTCGACAAGATCGCCATGTGCGTCGTCACCGAGGAGCTGTCGCGCGGCTATATCGGCGTCGGCTCGCTGGGCACGCGGTCCGAGATCGCGGCAGAGCTGATCCGCGTCAACGGCACGCCGGCCCAGAAGGAGCGCTACCTGGCGGCCATCGCCACGGGCGAGATCCTGCCGACGGCCGTCTTCACCGAGCCGAACCACGGCTCGGACCTGGCCCACATCCGCACACGCGCGGTGCGCGACGGCAATGTCTATCGCGTCACGGGGAACAAGATCTGGATCACACACGCCGCGCGCACGGACATGATGACCCTGATGGCGCGCACCGACCCCGACGAGGCGGGCTATCGCGGCCTGTCCATGTTCATCGCCGAGAAGCCGCGCGGCACCGACGCCGACCCCTTCCCCGCGCCCGGCATGGACGGCACCGAGATTCCCGTCCTCGGCTACCGGGGCATGAAGGAATACGAACTCGGCTTCGACGGGTTCGAGGTGCCGGCCGACCAGCTGCTCGGCGAGCGCGAGGGCGACGGCTTCAAGCAGCTGATGGCGACCTTCGAGACCGCGCGCATCCAGACCGCCGCGCGCGCCATCGGCGTGGCGCAGAACGCGCTCGAGCTTGGCTTCGGCTATGGCTGCGACCGCGAACAGTTCCGCCGGCCCATCGTCGAGTTCGCGCGGGTCGGTGGCAAACTGGGCTGGATGGCGACCGAGACGATGATCGCGCGCCAGCTCGCCTACTTCGCCGCGCGCCAGAAGGATTCCGGCCAGCGCTGCGACATCGAGGCCGGCATGGCCAAGCTGCTGGGCGCGCGGCTGGCCTGGTCGAACGCCGACAACGCGCTGCAAATCCACGGCGGCAACGGCTATGCGCTGGAGTACCAGATCTCCCGCGTGCTGTGCGACGCACGCATCCTCAACATCTTCGAGGGTGCGGCCGAGATACAGGCCGGGATCATCGCACGGGGCCTTCTGGGCCGTCCGAACCGCCCGAACTGACCGAAACAACTGTTTCGTTTTTCCGCGAACAATCGCGAAAATCCCCGTGAAATTTGCCTCGAATCTCTACCATTGCATGTTTTCTTATAATTTTTATCGCCTTATAGAAGTTTTCCACGACCTGTTCACAACAGACTCGAACATACTGAATGCACACGGGATTGCCTTGCCCATGAAACACTTACACGGCAGGATCGGCCCGACGGACGGCTATACCGGAACGGCGCTGCCCGTCGGCCCGATCGCGCCCGAAGCCCTCAAAAACACAGAGAATTCCGACAGATTCCCGCACATCGCGTTCAATTCCACAGCAAACTCGTTAACAAATCGCTAACCTTGGTTAACAAACAGCATGCGGTAGCAATGTAGGCACGGGGATCGGGTTCGATGGCGGACGAAGACATTGTGATCAACGATTCCGTAACCAAGTTCGACGCCGATTCGGCAGGCAAGGTCGCCATTTCGGCCTCGCACGGAGCGGTCTATGCCGGATACCTTGCCGCCCGGGCGCGGGTGCGCGGCGTCATCTTGCACGACGCCGGCGTGGGAAAGGACGCAGCCGGCACCAGTTCCCTTTCCTATCTCGACGATCTCCGTATCGCCGGAGCGACAGTCACGGGCAGCAGCGCCCGCATTGGCGACGGTGCCGACATGGCCGCCAACGGAATCATCAGCCACGTGAACTCGACCGCCAGCCGTGCGGGATGCGCACCCGGACAGACAGCGATGGCGTGCGCGCGCATCATGCAGTCCGCCCCCGGAATTGAGGGCGAGGCGGAGGCCTATGCCGAAGCCCGGTTCGAAATTCTCGCGACAGATGGCGGTTTGCGCGTTATCGGCTGCGATTCCACATCGCTGGTCCGCGCCGAGGATGAAGGGCACATCGTCGTCACCGCGTCTCATGGCGAGGTACTGAAAGAGGCGCCGACCTGGGGCAACCGTCCGGACGTGCTGGCCGCCATATTCAACGATGCCGGCTCACGAACCCCCTCACGTCTTCCCGATCTCGACACACGCGGAATCGCCGGCGCGACGGTCTCCACCGAGAGCGCACGGATCGGTGATGCGCGCTCGACCTACGAGGACGGCGTCATATCGCATGTGAACAAAACGGCGCGTGGCCATGGGGCTGTGCCCGGCATGACCTGCCGGGCGTTTGTCGATCTGATGCTCGGGGCCTGATATTCGGGGCAAGCCTTGCCCGCAGCTAGACCAGCATCTCGCGCACGCGGTCGGCGATCCGCTCGGCCTTGATCTTGTAGGCCTCCTCCAACGGGATCGAGAACGGTATCGGAATGCGCTCGCCGCCCAGCCGCGCAACGGGAATGCCCAGCTCCTCGGCGACCTCCGCGGCCACCTCGCCGCCAAATCCCCCGACCCGCACGGCTTCATGAACGACCAGAAGCCGACCCGTCCTGGCCGCTGAGGCCATGACGGTGTCCCGGTCCCACGGCCAGAGCGTTCGCAGGTCGATCACCTCAACCGATATTCCGTCGCCCTCGAGCACCTCTGCCGCCTCCATCGAAGGACCGACCTGCGCTGCCCAGCTCACCAGCGTCAGGTCGCCACCCTTGCGAACCGTACGCGCCTGTCCTAGGGGCACGATTTCCTGGTCAGCTGCGTCAACTTCGCCCGTCGCGCCCCACAGGCCCTTGTGCTCCATATAGACGACCGGGTCGTCGCACCGGATCGCCGCCTTCAGGAGCCCACGGTTGTCCGCCGGCGTCCCCGGTGTGACCACCACAAGTCCCGGTACATGCGTGTACCAGGCTTCGGGCGACTGGGAATGCTGGGCGGCAATCCCGCCGCGTATGCCAATGGGCATGCGCGCTACCATCGGCACCCGCGCCTGACCGCCAAACATGTACCGCGCCTTCGCGGCCTGGTTCACAAGTTCAGAGACGGCGCACATCGCAAAGTCGGAGAAGCGAAGTTCGGCGATCGGCCGTGTACCTGCAAGCGCCGCACCGACGGCAGCTCCCATGATGGTGTTCTCAGATATGGGGGTATCGACGATCCTGTCTTCGCCGAATTCGGCCTGCAGGTCCCTGTACTGACCGGCCATGCCGCCCTCGTATCCGAGGTCCTCGCCCAGCGCCCAGACGGTGGAATCGCGGAGCATCTCCTCGCGAAGGCCAAGGCGGGCCGCTTCCGCATAGGTCATCTCGGTCATCGCGCGGCCTCTTCTGAACGGGGTGCGCCAACATCCTGCACATCCGTGAACGCGGCCGCCTCCTCGGGCCAGGGCGCGGCCAGCGCCTCGGCGACATAGCCCGCGATTTCGTCTTTCGCCGCCTGGCGCATCGACGCAAT
This sequence comes from Rhodospirillaceae bacterium, assembly GCA_038133965.1. Taxonomy (GTDB): domain Bacteria; phylum Pseudomonadota; class Alphaproteobacteria; order UBA6615; family UBA6615; genus JAYPUG01. The sequence continues at coordinate 6,588 of JAYPUG010000047.1, forward strand.
TTCGTCCGCCGATACACCGTTTTCGAGCAGCCATGCCTCGGTGCGCGCGATCGGCTCCTTGCCCAGCGCCGCCTCGACCTCTGCCGGGTCGCGGTAGCCTGCATCGTCGTGGGCGAAATGGCCCCGCAAACGATAGGTCATCGCCTGGATCAGTTGCGGGCCGCTGCCGTTTCTAATCTCGCCGATGACTCGCGCGGCCGTGCCGTCCACCTCGAACAGGTCGTTGCCGTCGATGGTCACCGCCGGCATGCCGAAGCTTTCGGCGCGCTTGGCGATCCCCTCGCCCGCCGTCACCAGCCGGGTCGTTGTTGTCGCTGCGATCTGGTTGTTCTCGCACACGAACAGGACCGGCAGATCATAGACCTTGGCCCAGTTCAGCGCCTCCATGAACGGTCCCCGGTTGATGCCGCCGTCGCCGATGAAATTGACGACGATGGACTCCTTGCCCAGAAGCTTGAACGCCTGCGCAGCCCCGACAGAGATAGTGCAGCCGTCCGCAATCACGCCGTTCGCGCCCAGCATGCCGACCGAGAAATCGGCGATGTGCATGGACCCGCCCTTGCCGTTGCTGGTGCCGCCCAGCTTGCCGAACAGTTCCAGCATCATCGCGCGGGGATGCGCGCCCTTGGCGATCGAGTGGCCGTGCCCGCGATGATTGCTCGTCAGGTAATCGTCGTCGCGCAGGTTCGCACAGATACCGACGGCAATGGATTCCTCGCCGATGTACTGATGTACCGACCCGCGCACATTGCCGGCGAAGAAATTCTCGCCCGCCGCCTCCTCGAAAGCGCGGATGAGCAGCATCTTGCGAAACATCTCGGCGACACGCGCCGGCTCGTTGGCCAGGTTGCTGGTCACCCGCCCCTCCCGTGTTGGACGTTACTCGGCCGCGATCCGGTCGTCGGAGCCGATTGCCTTGTTAATGCGCGGCATCACTTCGGTCGCCATCAGTTCCATCGAGCGCTCGCCGAGCTTGCGGTCCACCCAGTCATGACCCGCATAGACGAGCGTCCCGAAATCGCCGACTTCCTCGCGGAACGCCAGCAACTGATCGACGACACTGTTCACCGATCCCGCAATCACCAGGGAATCGACCAAGAAATCGACCGTGATCTCCTCGTCCGGCTGGTCGCGCTCCATCTTGAAC
>JAYPUG010000047.1:7744-10214 GCA_038133965.1 Rhodospirillaceae bacterium
TTGCGGCCCCTTGCCATATTCCTCGGCAACCTTGTCGTCATCGGCGACGAAGATCGAGCGCGCAATGCGCCACAGCGAAGTGTCGGCTTCGCGCCCGGCATTCGCACAGCCCTCGGCATAGTTCGGCCAATGGGTGGCAACCCATTTCGGCTGCAGGAAGTTCGCGGAAACCGGAAGCCAGCCGCGCTCGCCGAGCCCGATGATGCCCTTGGAATACGGCGCCACGACGGTTCCGAAGATCGGCGGTGTCGGCTTCTGATATGGCTTCAGGATGACACCTTGTCCCAGATCCTCGTGGTAGGTCTTCACCGTCGAGATCGAGTTGTACTCGCCCTGGATGTCGTAGGGCGGATCGGTCGTCCATATCTCGATGATCTGGTTCAGCACCTCGATGAACTTCTCGTTGCGGTCGATATCCAGGGTTCCGAACACTTCCGCATCGGACGGCAGATTTCCCGGGCTGACACCCAGCATGAACCGGCCTTCGAGCATGTGGTCGAGCATCGCGGCCTCGGCCGCCACGGCAGCGGGATGATGATGACCGAGGTTCACCGTGCCGGTCCCGAGTGTCATGTTCCTGATCTCGCGCGCCACCCAACACAGGAACATCATCGAGTTGGGCACGGGCTCGAAACTGTCGGTGACGTGCTCCCCCATATAGGCCTCGGAGTACCCCAGCTTGTCGGCAAGGATAAAGGCATCGCGGTCCTCATGGAGGGTTTCCGTCAACGGCCGCGTGGCCGGATGAAGGGGCATTGTGAAGAAACCGAGCTTCATGTTTGTCCTCGTTCTCGCCGATCCGTACTGGCGGCATCCTGATCCCGTGCTGGCGCAAGCCTATTGCGGCAGATCAACCGCGTCCACGCAGGACTGACCTGCGCAATTCGGGCAGGTCGGGCCCGTTGACCACGTTGTGCCCCATGAAGGACATTACATCGGACGCCGATGATCGATAACAGGCGCACAGTGGGGAGATGGATCATGAACGATGCGCGCGACAATGCGTCCATCGAACTGACCGGTGGCGAAGCCATCGCGCGCATGCTGCAGGCCCACGAAGTCGGCCCGATGTTCGGCATGGCCGGTTTCCAGCTCCTGCCCTTCTATGACGCGGTTCGCGAACTGGGCCTCACCCACACGCTGATCAACGACGAACGTTCGGGCGCGTTCATGGCCGATGCCTGGGCCCGGGTCACGGGACGCCCGGGCGTGTGCGACGCGACATTGGGGCCCGGTGCGACGAACCTGCTGACGTCGCTGACGGAATCGCTCAACGCCGGCATCCCGCTGATCGCCATGATCGGTGACACGAACCGGGCGCACGCCTGGAAGAACATGACGCAGGAGACCAAGCAGGTCGAAATGCTGCGCCCCGCGGTAAAGGAAGTGATCCGCGTCGAGGTCGGCGAGCGCATTCCCGAGCACATTCGCTATGCCTACTCGGTCGCCACCTCGGGACGGCCGGGGCCCGTGCTGCTCGATGTGCCCGAGGACATATGCCACGGCGTGTTCGAGTTTCCGGCCGACGCCATCTATGCCGATCCGACGACGACGCACGCGCCCTCGCGACGCACGCGTCCGGCCCGCGACGATGTGGCGCGTGCCGCACGGCTTCTGGCCGAGGCGAAACGCCCGGTCATCCTTGCGGGTGGCGGCGTCCACATCTCGGGCGCGCAGGAGGTCCTGACCGCGTTTGCGGAATCTCAAGGCATCCCCGTCGCCCACACGCTTTCGGGCAAGGGCTCCATCGCGTGCATCCACGAGCTCTCGCTCGGCCTGTTCGGGCGCTACTCGCGCACGGCGAACGACGTGCTCGAGGGCGCTGACGCGATCCTCGTGGTGGGCTGCAAGCTCGGCGAGATCGCAACCAAGCGCTACACCGTGCCCCGCGAAGGCATCCCGATCATCCACCTGGACATCCTGCCCGACGAGATCGGCCGCTGGGCGCGAACCGACGTCGCGCTTTGTGGCGATGCGCGCGAGGGTCTGGCCGACCTGCACGAGGCGCTGGCCGACGGGGCGGATGCGCGCCGGGCTTCGCGGGCGGACTTCCTGGCCGATGTCGCGGCGGGCAAGGCGAAGTGGCGGGCCGAGGTCGAGGAACGGCTTACCTCCGATGAGGTGCCGGTGAACATGGCGCGGATGATCCATGAACTGAACGAGATCCTGCCGGAAGACGCGATCCTCGTCGCCGACGGCGGCTTCGCCGCGCACTGGACCGGCCTGATCTACGACACCAAGCGCGCGGGTCGCGGCTATATCCCCGACCGGGGCATGGCCTCGATCGGCTATCCGGCGGTATCGGTGCGCAACTCGCCGCGCCGGACCGGCCCGTCTTCACCCTCACGGGCGATGGCGGTCTGAACATGACCCTCGGCGATCTCGAAACCGCCGCACGTCTCAAGGTGCCGGTGACCGTGATGGTCGTGAACAACGCCGCGTCGGGCTACATCAAGGCGCTGCAGCACGC
>JAYPUG010000048.1:0-912 GCA_038133965.1 Rhodospirillaceae bacterium
CGCACAGGCCGGTGCGCCGTCTCGCGGCGGCGCAAGCGGTGCAACCGAAAAGGAAAGGCCCGGCAATGCCGGGCCTTTCTGCTGGCGGGATACGGACCCCTACTGCGCGGCCTCGGCCTGCGGCGCGTCGGGGTCCCGGAAGGCGCGAAGCAGCGCCGCCTCCTCGGTCTTCGCCTTTTCGAGGTGCGCGTCCTTGACGTGGCCGAAGCCGCGGATGTGCTCCGGTATCGAGGCGATGGCGACCGCGACCTCGTGGTTGCGCGCGTTCAGCCCGCCGCAGATCTCCTCGATCGTGCGTTCGTATTCGGCAACGAGTGCGCGTTCGCGGCGGCGCTCCGCCGAATACCCGAACACGTCCAGGGGCGTGCCGCGCAGGAACCGGAGGCCGGCGAGAAGGCGGAACGCGCCCATCATCCACGGCCCGTATTCCTTCTTCTCGAATTCTCCCGTATCGGGATCGCGGCGCGCGAACAGCGGCGGTGCCATGTGGAACTTGAGCCGGTAGTCGCCCTCGAACTGGTCGGCGACCTTGCGCGCGAAGCTGCCGTCGGTGAACAGCCGCGCCACCTCGTATTCGTCCTTGATGGCGAGCAGCTTGAAGTAATAGCGCGCGACCGCCTCGGCGAGGCCGGTCTGTCCGCGTGTGCGTTCGGCCTCTGCGCGCTGCACGCGCACCACGAGGTCCTTGTAGCGCCGCGCATGGGCCTCGTTCTGGTAGGCCGTCAGGAAGCGGATGCGGCGTTCGACCACGTCCTCGAGCGTTGTGGCGATATCCGGTGCCCGCAGGCGGACCGGCGTGGCCGGCTCGGCGGCGCGTGCGACGCGCGCCTCGTCCACCGCGGTCCGGCGGCCCCACAGGAAGGCGTCCTTGTTGAACTCGACCGAAACGGCGTTCAGTTCGATCGCCTGCGC
>JAYPUG010000048.1:922-10160 GCA_038133965.1 Rhodospirillaceae bacterium
ATGGCGTCAGCCGAAATCGGCACCAGGCCCTTCTGCCAGGCGTAACCGAGCATGAACAGGTTGGTGGCGATCGAATCGCCGAGCAGCGCGGTGGCATAGCGGGTCGCCTCGACGAAGTCCGCCGCGGCGTTGCCGACGGCGATCTCGATGGTGCGCCGCATCTCGTCCGCCTTCAGGTCGAAGTCGGGATTGCGCGTGAAGTCGCCCGTGACCGTCTCGTGGCTGTTGATGACGGCGCGGGTCTGGCCCGACTGCATCTTGGCCAGCGCGTCCGCGCCGGCCGCGACCACCAGGTCGCAGCCCAGCACCAGGTCGGCGCTGCCCGCCGCGATCCGCACCGCGTGCAGGTCCTCGGGCGTTTCGGCGATGCGCACATGGCTGATGACCGCGCCGCCCTTCTGGGCGAGACCGGTCATGTCGAGGACGGACACGCCCTTGCCCTCGATATGGGCGGCCATGCCCAGCAGCGCCCCGATGGTGACGACGCCGGTGCCGCCCACGCCGGTGACGAGGATGCCGTAGGGCTCGCCCAGCGGCGGCAGGGCGGGGGCGGGAAGATCGACCCCGTCGAAGGCGGAATCGGCGCCCGCGGGCGTGTCGTTGTCGGGCGCGCGCAGGCGGCCGCCCTCGACCGTCACGAAGCTGGGGCAGAAGCCCTTGAGGCAGGAGAAGTCCTTGTTGCACGAGGACTGGTCGATCGAGCGTTTGCGGCCGAACTCGGTCTCGACCGGCACCACCGACAGGCAGTTCGATTTCTCCGAGCAGTCGCCGCAGCCCTCGCAGACCGCCTCGTTGATCATCACCCGGCGCGCGGGGTCGGGAAAGGTGCCGCGCTTGCGCCGGCGGCGTTTCTCGGCCGCGCAGGTCTGGTCGTACACCAGCACCGACACGCCGGGGTATTCGCGCAGGTCGCGCTGCACCCGGTCCAGCTCGTCGCGGTGGTACACCGTGACGCCGTGGGCGAAGTTTGTGCCCGTGGGATACTTCCAGGGCTCGTCGGAGACGATGACGATGCGCTTCACGCCCTCGGCCTCGACCTGGCGGGTGATCGCCGGCACGGTCAGCGGCCCGTCGACCGCCTGGCCGCCCGTCATGGCGACCGCGTCGTTGAACAGGATCTTGTAGGTGACGTTTACACCCGCCGCGACCGCCTGGCGGATCGCCATGGAGCCCGAATGGTAGTAGGTGCCGTCGCCCAGGTTGACGAAGACATGCTCGTCGCTGCTGAAGGGCGCCTGGCCGACCCACGACACGCCCTCGCCGCCCATATGGGTGAAGGTCTGGGTGTTGCGGTCCATCCACAGCGACATGAAGTGGCAGCCGATGCCCGCCAGCGCGCGGCTGCCCTCGGGCACGCGGGTCGAGCTGTTGTGCGGGCAGCCCGAACAGAAATAGGGAATGCGCTTCGCGGACGGCGGCTGCTGGGCGAGCGAGGCCTCCTTGGCCTCGAGGAAGGACAGCCGTTCCTCGATGGCGGGCGAGGTGTGCCAGCGCGTCATCCGCCCGGCGATCGCGCGCGCGATCTGGGCCGGGGTGAGCTCGCCGGCGGAGGGCAGGATCCAGTTGCCGTCCTCGTCGTGCTTGCCCAGCACGCGCGGGCGGCTCGACAGGTTCGCGCCGTAGAGGATTTCCTTGAGCTGGCCCTCGATCAGGGCGCGCTTCTCCTCGACCACCAGGATCTCGTCCAGCCCCTCGGCAAAGGCGCGCACGCCCTCGGGCTCCAGCGGCCACGGCATGGCGACCTTGTAGATCGAGATGCCGATGTCGGCAGCCTGCGCGTCGGAAATGCCCAGGTCGTCGAGCGCCTGGCGGACGTCGAGGTAGCTCTTGCCCGTGGTGACGATGCCGAAGCGGCGCTTCGGGCCGTCGATGATCGTGCGGTCCAGCCGGTTGGCGCGCGCGAAGGCCAGCGCGGCGGCCAGCTTGTAGCGGTGCAGGCGCTCTTCCTGGACGAGGAACTCGTCCGGCCAGCGGATGTTGAGCCCGCCTTCGGGCATCTCGAAGTCGGACGGGGTCGCGATGTTGATGCGGTGCGGATCGACATGGACCGAGGCCGAGCTGTCCACGGTCTCGGCCACGGTCTTGAACGCGACCCAGCAGCCCGAGTAGCGCGACATGGCCCAGCCGTAGAGGCCGAGGTCGAGGAACTCCTGCACCCCGGCCGGGTTGAGAACCGGGATCATCGCATCGACGAAGGCGAACTCCGACTGGTGCGCCGTGGTGGAGGACTTGCAGGTGTGGTCGTCGCCGGCCAGCAGCAGGACGCCGCCGTGGGGCGACGATCCGGCCAGGTTTCCGTGCTTGAACACGTCGCCCGAGCGATCGACGCCCGGCCCCTTGCCGTACCACATGCCGAACACGCCCTGGTGCTTCGCGTCGGGGTAGAGGTTCAGCTGCTGGGTGCCCCAGATCGCCGTCGCGGCCAGGTCCTCGTTGACGCCGGCACGGAAGACGATGTTGTTGCGCGCGAGGAACGGCTTCGCGCGCTGCATCTGCTGGTCGATGATGCCCAGCGGCGAGCCGCGATAGCCCGTCACGTAGCAGGCCGTGTCCAGACCCGCGGCCGCGTCGCGCTGGCGCTGCATCATCGGCAGGCGGACGAGGGCCTGGGTGCCCGTCAGATAGACGCGGCCGGATTCCAACGCGTACTTGTCGTCGAGGCTGACAGCGGCATTCGCCATTGGGTTTCCTCCCTCGCGCGGTGGTGCCGCGCACGAGGCGAAATGTAAGCAGCCCTGACCTAGCTGTCCATGCAGCGTGCGGCCGTTGCGCGGGGATCGACGCAATCGTGCGCGGGTGTGCGCTGGGGCGTCGCGATCGTGTCCTTGGCGCGAACGGGCATGCGTGAATATTTCCGTCAGCTTCGGGCGCGCGGCAGGGTGCAATTGGCTTCGCCCTCGACTATAGAGAGCGCGGACGACGACGCGGAGGAAGATTCCAGCCCATGAGCGTTCTCCTGACCGGAGCCGCCGGTTTCATCGGTATGCACGTAACCGAGGCCCTTCTTGCGCGGGGGGAGAACGTCGTCGGTATCGACAACGTCAACGACTACTACGATGTCGAACTGAAGGAGGCGCGCCTGTCGCGCCTGACCGAGCGCGAGGGATTTACCTTCGTGCGCGGCGATATCGCCGATGCCGACACGCTGGCGCGCTGTGCGGACGGAGCGGACCGGATCATCCACCTCGCGGCCCAGGCCGGTGTTCGCTACTCGCTCGAGAATCCGGGCGCGTATATTCAGGCCAACATCGTCGGGCACATGAACATCCTCGAGCTGGCGCGCGCGATGGGAGATGGCCTGAAGCACCTCGTCTATGCCAGCTCGTCATCGGTCTATGGCGGCAACACCAAGCTGCCGTTCTCGGTCGATGACCAGGTGGACAACCCGGTCTCGCTCTACGCAGCGACCAAGAAGTCGGACGAGTTGATGAGCCATGCCTATGCCGCGACCTACGGCATTCCGCAGACGGGGCTACGGTTCTTCACCGTGTATGGCCCGTGGGGCCGGCCGGACATGTCGCTCTATATCTTCACACGCAGAATCCTGGCGGGCGAGCCGATCCCCGTCTTCAACCATGGCGACATGGAACGCGACTTCACCTACATCGACGACATCGTCGCGGGCGTGCTCGCGGCGCTCGACCGCTCGCCGGCGATGTCTTCGGGAGCAGGGACGGGCGAGGGCGCACTTCACCGCGTCTATAACCTCGGCAACCACCGTTCCGAGCCGCTGATGCGTTTCATCGGGCTGATCGAGGAAGCGCTGGGCAAGAAGGCCGAGATCGACTTCCAGCCGATGCAGCTGGGCGACGTGCGCGCGACCTACGCGGATATCGAGGCGAGCCGGCGCGACCTCGGCTTCGAGCCGACGACGCCCATCGACGAGGGCATTCCGAAATTCGTCGAGTGGTACCGCCGGTACCACGGGTGAGGCGTGCGGCTAGGCCCGCGTCCGCGCACCGTAGAGCGCTTCCAGCCGTTCGCCGTAGATCTTGCGGATTTCGTGGCGGCGGATCTTGAGCGACGGCGTCATCAGCCCGTTCTCGGTGGTGAAGGGCTCGGTAGCGACGATGAACCGGCGCACCTGCTCGATCTGTGACAGGCGCGTGTTGGCCCGCTCGATGGCCTCGCGCAGGCGCTCGTGGAACGCCTCGGAATCGGCCAGCGCCGCGAGGTCGGCGTCCCGGCCGTTCTCCGCCGCCCATGATGCGATGAACTCGGCGTCGGGCACGAGCACGGCCACCAGGTGCGGCCGCCGGTCGCCATGGACCATCGCCTGGTTGAGCTCGGGCTCGAAGACCAGCGCGCCCTCGACCCGCTGGGGCGAAACGTTGTCGCCGCCGGAATTGACGATGATGTCCTTCTTGCGGTCGGTGATGCGGATGTAGCCGTCCGCGTCCAGCTCGCCGATGTCGCCCGTGTGAACCCAGCCGTCGATCAGGGTCTCTGCGGTCAGGTCCGGCGCGGCCCAGTAGCCCTGCATGGTCAGTTCGCCGCGGATCAGGATCTCGCCGTCCTCCGCGATCTTCACATCGACGCCGGGGAAGGCGGGTCCGACGGTGTCGATCTTGATCTTGCGGGGCGGGTTGGCGCTGACGACGGGCGCGGTTTCGGTCTGGCCGTAGCCCTGGAGCTGGCGCACGCCGAGCGACTGGAATAACACGCCGATGTCGTAGTTGAGCGGCGCGCCGCCCGACACGAAGGCCTTGAGGCGACCGCCGAAACGCCCGGCGACCTTGGCGCGCACCAGTTTCTCGAGAAGCCGGTCCTGCACGCGTTCGCACAGCGACAGCGCCGCCGCGCCGCCCTCGTAACGCTTGATGCCCAGCGCGACGGCCTTGCGGAAGAGCTTTTCCGACAGCCCGCCCTTGCGCTCGATCCCGGCCATGATGCGCTGGTGCATGCTCTCGTAGAGACGGGGCACCGCGGTCATGATCGTGGGGTGGGTCTCGCCCATGTTGGCGGCCAGCCGGTCTACGCTTTCGGCGTAGTAGATGTCCGCGCCGATGGTGATCGGGAAGTGCAGGCCCGCCGTGTGCTCGTAGGAGTGGCTCAGGGGCAGGAACGACAGGAATGTCTCCTTGTCGAGTTCGAGCAACCGGGCGTCGTTGAACAGGTGGTAGGCCCCCATGCAGTTGCACAGGATCGCACCGTGCGAAAGCATCACCCCCTTGGGAGCGCCGCCGGTGCCCGAGGTATAGATCAGGCACGAGGTGTCTGTGCGCGAACCGCGCGCCACCACCTCCGCCACGTCGTCGGGCCGGGCCTCGCCCTCGCGGATGAAGTCGCGCCAGTTGACCACGCGAATGCCGCCGCTCTCTCCGCCGGCGCCCTCGATGGTGACGACGGTGCCGATTCCGCCCGCGCTGCGGATGGCCGGCAGCAGCCGTTCGGCCAGGCGCTCGCTCGACACGATGGCCACCTTCGGCGTCGAGTCCGAAATGATGTGGATGTGGTCATCGACGGTGTTGGTCGTGTAGGCCGGCACCGTGATCGCGCCCGCCGCCATGATCGCCAGGTCGGCGAGGCCCCATTCGGGCCGGTTCTCGGAGACCAGCATCACCCGGTCGCCCGCGTCGATGCCGGCGGCCCGCAGCGCGCGCGAAAGGGCGCTGACCGACGCCGCGGCCTCGGCCCAGCTCGTCGGCTGCCAGGCGTCGTAGCGCTTGGCCCAGAACAGCGGCTTTTCGCTCAGCTCGCCGGCCTTGTCGAAGAAGACCTGCGGCAGGGTCTGCCAGTTGTCGTATCGCGCGGCGTAATCCATCGACCGATCTCTGCTCCCGAACCCGAAAATCGGCGTGACATCGCCGATCCGCGGTTGCTGTGGGGCCAAATGGACCCTATCTGAAAGCGTGTTTCAAGGAGCCGCACTCATGCCGAGAACCGCCGCAACCGCCCGCAGGGGCAGCCCCGCCCGCGACAAGCTGGGCCCGCTGCCCGAATGGGACCTGTCCGATCTCTTCCCCGGTCCCGACAGCAAGGCGCTGAAGGACGCGATCGAGACATCGCGGGCGAAGGCGCGCCGGTTCGAGAAGCGCTACCAGGGCACGCTGGCAGGCCTCGACGGCGACAAGCTGGCGCGTGCCATCGCGGCCTATGAGGAGATCGACGAAATCCTGTCGCGGATCATGAGCTATGCCTCGCTGCTTTATGCCGGGGACATGACCGATCCGCAGAACGGCCGGTTCTACCAGTCCATGCAGGAGGTGGTGACGGAGATTTCCGCGCACCTGCTGTTCTTCGCGCTGGAGATCAACCGGATTGCCGACCGCAAGCTCGACGCGAAGCTCAAGGCATCGGCGAAGCTGCGCAAGTATGCGCCCTGGCTGCGCGACAGCCGTGCGTACCGGCCCTACCAGCTCGACGATTCGCTGGAGAAGCTGCTGCTGGAGAAGCGCGTGGCGGGCCGGGCGGCCTGGACGCGTATGTTCGACGAGACCATGGCCGAGCTGCGCTTCGACGTGGATCTGCCAACCGGCAGGCGCGAGATGACCAGCGCGGAAGTGCTGAACCTGCTGTCCGACCGTGACGGCGCGGTGCGCAAGGCGGCCGCCAAGTCGCTGGGCGCGGGCCTGGGTGCGAACGCGCGGGTGTTTACGCTCATCACCAACACGCTCGCCAAGGACAAGGAGATCGAGGACAAGTGGCGCGGCTTCGCGCGCCCGGTCTCAAGCCGGAACCTCTCCAACTATGTGGAGGACGAGGTCGTCGATGCGCTGTCCGCCGCGGTGCGCGATGCGTTCCCGGACCTGTCGCACCGCTACTACAAGCTGAAGGCGAAGTGGTTCGGGGTAAAGACGCTGGACTACTGGGACCGCAACGCGCCGCTGCCCGACGACGACGACCGGACGATCCCGTGGCCCGACGCGGTGGACAAGGTGCTCGACGCCTACGGGCGCTTCTCGCCCAAGCTCGCCGACGTGGCGAAGGACTTCTTCGACAATGACTGGATCGACACGCCGGTGCGCCCCGGCAAGTCGCCCGGCGCCTTCGCGCACCCGACGGTGCCGAGCGCGCACCCGTATCTCCTGCTCAACTACCAGGGCAAGACGCGCGACGTGATGACGCTTGCCCACGAGCTGGGCCATGGCGTCCACCAGGTGCTGGCGGGCGGGCAGGGACACCTGATGTCGGACACGCCGCTGACCCTGGCCGAGACGGCGTCGGTGTTCGGCGAGATGCTGACCTTCCGCAAGCTGCTGGCCGAGGCCGGCGACCCGAAGCTGCGCAAGGCGATGCTCGCCTCCAAGGTCGAGGACATGCTCAACACCGTGGTGCGCCAGATCGCGTTCTACGAGTTCGAGCGCCGCGTCCACGACAGGCGCCGCGAGGGCGAACTTCTGACCGACGAGATCAGCGATATCTGGATGGATGTGCAGGCGGAAAGCCTGGGGCCGGCGATCCGCTACGACGACGAGTACCGCTACTACTGGACCTACATCCCCCACTTCATCCATTCGCCCTTCTACGTCTATGCCTACGCCTTCGGGGACTGCCTCGTGAACTCGCTCTATGCCGTCTATGAGGGCGCGGAAGCGGGCTTCGCCGAGCGCTACCTCGACATGCTGCGCGCGGGCGGCACGCTCCGGCACAGGGAGTTGCTTGCGCCCTTCGGCCTGGACGCGTCCGATCCGGCCTTCTGGAGCAGGGGCCTCGGCGTGATCTCGGGCCTGATCGACGAGATCGAGACCCTGGACAGGTAGGCCGCGATCGTCGGGGGCTGTCGCGACACCGCCGGGCGACAGGCGTCATCATCCGCGTGACGTGAGGGCGCGTCCGGTTCTTTGACGAAAAAGAAGCCCCGGCCTTGCGGCCGGGGCTTCCGGTTCCCGGGTGGCAAGGCCCGTATCAGGCGGCCTTGACCCTTTCGAGGAAGGACGCAACGGCGGCCTGCAGCTCGTCGGACTGGGCGCCGAGCTGTTCGGCAGCCGACAGGATCTGCTGGGAGGCGTGTCCCGTCTCCTGCGCACCGCGCGACACCTCGACGATGTTCGACGAGACGTCCTGGGTGCCCGAGGCGGCCTGCTGCACGTTCTCCGCGATCTCGCGGGTCGCCGCGCCTTGCTGCTCGACCGCCGACGCGATCGCCGTGGAGGTCTCGGAGATGTCGGTGATCACCTTGCCGATCTCCTGGATCGCTCCGACGGCGTCGCGGGTCTCGGCCTGGATGGCGGCGATCTGGGCGCCGATCTCCTCGGTGGCCTTGGCGGTCTGACTGGCCAGCGACTTCACCTCGGAGGCGACCACCGCGAAGCCCTTGCCGGCCTCGCCGGCACGTGATGCCTCGATCGTCGCATTCAGCGCCAGCAGGTTGGTCTGGGCGGCGATGTCGTTGATCAGCTCGACGACCTCGCCGATCTTCTCGGCCGCATCGGCCAGTCCCTCGACCTTGGCGTTGGTCGCGGTCGCGCTTTCGACGGCGCTCCTTGCCATCTCGGCGGACTGGGCGACCTGGCGGGAGATCTCGGCGACGGATGCCGACATCTCCTCGGTGGCCGTCGCAACCGTCTGGACGTTCGCCGTGGCCTCCTCGGCCGCCGACGCCACCGAAGACGAACGCTGGCTCGCCTCGTCTGCCATCGACGTCATCGACGTTGCCGACGCCTTCATCTGCTCTGCCGAACTGCCGACCGAAGAGAGGACCGAGCCGACGCCTTCCTCGAAGTCGCTCGCGAGCTTGCGCATCGTCTCGCTCTTCTCGCGCGCCGCGCGTTCCTCGTTGGATTTCTGTTCGGCCTCGAGCGCCGCTTTCTGAAGCATGCCGTCCCGGAACACCTGGACGGTGTGCGCCATCGCGCCGATTTCGTCGTTCTTGCCCGTGCCCGTGATCTCGACCTCGGTATCGCCCTCGGCCAGGTGGGCCATGGCATCCTTGAGCCGGTCCATCGGACGGAGTGCGAAGAACCAGACGCTTGCGCCCGTGACCAGTGCGGACAGGAGCGCGACGATGGCGACCAGCCCCGATATCATCAGCAGCAGGTCGGCCTCGCGTTCGACATTCGATACGCCGGACAGGAGTGCTTCCGTTTCCCGTGCATTCAGGTCCGCGCTGATCTCGGCCAGGCGCTCGACCTCTGCGGCGATGCCGGCTGCGGCATCGTCGAAGCCGGACATTTGTGCGTTGCCGCCCTCCGGGCCGTACTCGATATAGGCGTACGCCATCTCGCGGCCGACATCGTAATAGGGACCGAACGCCTCGCTTGCCTTCGCCAGCACCAGGACAAGCTCGTCATGACCC
>JAYPUG010000049.1:0-8805 GCA_038133965.1 Rhodospirillaceae bacterium
TCGGCGAGGAAGATGCCCCAGCGGTAGTCGGGCATCCGCACATGGTCGAAATGGGCCCAGCCGTCGGTATCGACGCTGATCGCGGTGCGCAGATAGACCTGCAGGTCGGTGGATTCGACCGGCCCCATCTCCTTCCACCAGTCGATATAGGCGGGCTGCCAGCGCTCCAGCGCGCGCAGCAGGCGCCGGTCGTCGCCCAGGTTCACGTTGTTGGGGATGGTCTCGTTGTAGTCGATCGTCGTCATATCAGACCCGCCTTGTCAGACGCGTTTACGGTCGAAGTCCGGCCGGTTGCCCGTGCCGTAGAGTTCCAGCGCGCCGCCGTCGCCCACGGCGTTGGGGCGCTGGAAGATCCAGTTCTGCCACGCGCTCAGGCGCGCGAATATCTTGCTCTCGATGGTCTCGGGGCCGGGGAAGCGCAGGCTCGCCTCCATTCCGGTCAGCGCGTCGGGCGAGAACGCCGCGCGCTCCTCGATGGCGAGGCGCACCTCGTCCTCCCAATCTATGTCGTCGGGCGCGAAGGTGACGAGGCCCAGAGCCTCGGCGTCGAGCGCCTCCAGGTCGTTGCCCTGTTCGGCCGCGACGGCGGCCAGCGCATCGCCGTCCTGCCAGAATCGCGCCTGCAGCCGGGTCAGCCCGTTGCACATGGGAAGCGCGCCGAAGTTCATGGCAGTCGGGCGCACCGCCGCGGGTGGTTCGTTCGACCCTTCGAACGCGCCGTCGAGCATGTAGGAGCGGTCGGCGGCCAACGCCAGTTCCAGAAGCGTGCCGGTGAAGCACGAGCCCGGCTCGATCAGCGCGATCAGCGAGCGCGCCGAGACGTCGATCCGTTTCAGCGTGCGGCGCAGGAAAAGCGTGATCTCGCGCACCAGCCAGTCGTCGGCATTGGCGAGCAGCGCCGCGTCGGCGGCGGCCACCATCTCCGGGTCGCCCGCGGTGCGGAACACCCAGGTGCCGATCTCGAGCTCGTTGAAGCGCAGTTGCAGGATCGCGTCGTCCAGCTCGCGCGCGACGGCCAGCGGCCAGAAATCGACGCCCTGGGCATGGATCGCGGCCGGGTCCGCCTGCGGCGCCTCGGCGGGTGCGCGGACGGTGAAGGTGGCAGTGCGTTCGTCCCGGTCGATCTCGACCGTCAGGTTCGGCCAGGTGAGCGTGTCGCCGTCCGTCTTCCGGTCCAGCGGGGTCAGCGCGATGCCCGCGCCGTCGGCGGGCCGGTCGGAGGCGTCGGCGCGTTCGGCGGCGTGTGCGGCCACGTCCTCAGCCAGTTTCGAGCGCGGCACCAGCCGGTCCACCAGCTTCCACTCGAGCGCGCGCTTGCCGCGCATGCCCTCGCCGGTGGTGCAGAAGAAGTCGGCCCGGTCGCGGCGCACGCCGCGCTTGTCCACCACGCGCGTCAGTCCGCCCGTGCCCGGCAGCACGGCGAGCAGCGGCACCTCCGGCAGGGAGACCGCGCTGGAGCCATCGTCCACCAGCACGATCTCGTCGCACGCGAGCGCCAGCTCGTAACCGCCGCCCGCCGCCGTGCCGTTGATGGCGCAGATGAAGGCGAGGCCGGATTCGGCGCTGGCCTCTTCCATGCCGTTGCGCGTCTCGTTGGTGAACTTGCAGAAGTTGACCTTGTCGGTGTGAGCCGAAGACGCGAGCATCGGGATGTTCGCCCCGGCGCAGAAGACACGCTCCTTGGCCGAAGTGACGACGACCGCGCCCACCTCCGGGTGCTCGAACCGCAGGCGCTGCACCGCGTCGTGCAGCTCGATATCGACGCCCAGATCGTAGGAGTTGAGCTTGAGCTCGTAGCCTGGCCGGATGCCGCCCGCTTCGTCCACGTCGAGGGTGAGCGTCGCCACCCGCCCGTCGATGTCGAGCCGCCAGTGCTTGTACTGGTCGGGGTGCGTTTCGAATGCGATCATGACGCCCGCGAACTCTCCTGTTTCCCGTCGCAAACAATAGGCCACCGCGTGGCGATTGTGGACCCGGCGGGAACGCCCTCAGACCAATTGACGAGGCGGGTCGATCATCCATGCCCGACGCGGACACAATCGAATTCCAGCACGTCACGGCGGCGGGGCGGCGTCTCGAATACTACCGGACGCGCCCCGCGGCGGACGGTGAGACCGTGCTCGTCTTCCTTCACGAGGGGTTGGGTTCCGCGGGCCTCTGGCGCGATTTCCCGGCGCGGCTCGCCGAACGCACCGGCCTGCCGGCACTGGTCTATTCGCGCTACGGATACGGTGGCTCGGACGTACTAGGGGAGCAGCGCGGGATCGACTACATGCACCGCGAGGCGCTGGACAGCCTGCCGGAACTGCGCGCGGCGCTGGGCCTCGACGATGCGATCCTCGTAGGCCACAGCGACGGCGGCTCCATTGCGCTGATCCATGCGGGCGCGGGGCAATGGCCGGTGCGCGCGCTGATGCTGATGGCGCCCCATGTGTTCGTCGAGGACGAGACCATCGCGGGCATCGAGGACGCGAAACAGGCCTACGAAACCACCGACCTCCCGGGCCGCATCGCGCGCCGCCACACCGATGGCGAGCGGACCTTCCGGGGGTGGAACGACATCTGGCTGCTGCCGCCCTTCCGCGACTGGAACATCGAGGATTGCTTGTCCGGTGTGACCGCGCCGACGCTGGTGCTGCAAGGGGACGGGGACGAGTACGGCACGGCCGCCCAGCTCGAAGCGATTGCCGCGCAGGTCTCGGGCCCGTGCGAGACGCAGCTGATCCCCGATTGCCGCCACTCCCCCCACCGCGACCAGCCGGAGGCCGTTCTGGACGCCATGTCGGCGTTTGCTGCGCGGTTGACCGGCTGAACCCGCAAGCCGATAACGGATCCATGGCTGATACCTACGACCTCATCATTCGCGGCGGCACCGTGTGGACCACGGGCGGGCCCGCCGAAACCGACGTCGGCGTGCGCGACGGGAAGATCGCCGAAATCGGCGTCGGAACCGGTGCGGATGCGGGCGAGATCATCGACGCGACGGGGCTGACCGTCCTGCCGGGCATCATCGATTCGCAGGTGCATTTCCGCGAGCCGGGCAACGAGCACAAGGAAGATCTGGAATCGGGCATGCGTGCCGCCGCGCTGGGCGGCGTGACCGCGATCTTCGAGATGCCGAACACCAACCCGCTGACGACCACGCCCGAGGCCATGGCCGACAAGCTCGACCGGGCGAAGGGAAAGGCATGGACCGACCATGCCTTCTTCGTCGGCGCGACGCCCGAGAACGCCGAGGACCTGCCGGAGCTGGAACGCCTGCCGGGCTGCTGCGGCGTGAAGATGTTCATGGGTTCGTCCACCGGAAACCTGCTGGTACCCGACGACGAGAATGTCCGCCGGGTGCTGGCTCACGGCGTACGCCGCGTGGCGGTCCATTCCGAGGACGAGTACCGGCTCGAGGAACGCAAGGGCGAGCGGGTCGAGGGCGATCCTTCGTCGCACCCGGTCTGGCGCGACGTGGAGACGGCTGTCCGCTCGACCACCCGGCTCCTGGGTCTCGCGCGCGAGACCGGGCGGCGCATCCACGTGCTGCACATAACGACGGCGGACGAGGTGGCGATCCTCGCCCGGCACAAGGACATCGCGACATGCGAGATCACGCCCCAGCACCTGACGCTGGCGGCGCCGGACTGTTACGAGCGGCTGGGCACGAAGGCCCAGATGAACCCGCCGATCCGCGACGCCGCGCACCAGGCCGGCCTGTGGGAAGGCGTCGCCAAGGGCGTGTTCGATGTGATCGGGTCCGACCACGCACCCCACACGAACGAGGAAAAGGCTCAGGCCTACCCGGCCTCGCCCTCGGGCATGCCCGGCGTGCAGACGACGGTTCCCGTGATGCTCGACCATGTGGCAAAGGGGCGACTGACCCTGGCGCGCTTGGTGGACCTGCTCTGTTCGGGCCAGCAGCGCATCTTCGGGATTGCCGGCAAGGGGCGGATCGCGCTCGGCTACGATGCCGACTTCACGCTCGTCGATCTGAAGGCAACGCGCACGGTCGAGGCCGACTGGCTTGCCTACAAGTGCGGCTGGTCGCCCTACGAGGGTATGGAACTGACCGGCTGGCCCGTCGGCACCATCGTGCGTGGCAATGTCGTGATGCGTGACGGTGAACTGGCGGCGGCACCGGTCGGCGAGCCGGTGCGGTTCATCGAGACGCTTTGACGTAGCGCCGTCTTGCTTCGAGATGGCCGCCTTTGGCGGCCTCCTCAGCATGGGGAACGTAGACAGGCCTCACCCTGAGGAGAGCGCGTTAGCGATCGTCTCGAAGGGCGAGGCAGTTACCCGAACTGCGCTTGTCAGGCTTACAGCTTCGTCGGGTTCGGCGCGTCGCCGTACACCTCGACCGGGTCGAAGACCTTCTCGGTCTCCTCGAAGTTCAGCGCCACCGGCTTGTCCTTGTCCGCACCCACGGGCACGGAGCGGTAGAAGCAGGAGCGGTAGCCGACATGGCAGCTCGCGCCGCCCTGGACATCGACGCGAAGCCAGACCGCATCCTGGTCGTCGTCGATGCGGATTTCCCGGACCCTCTGGACCAGTCCCGAAGTCGCACCCTTGTGCCAGAGCGTCTGGCGCGAACGCGACCAGTAATGGGCCTCGCCCGTCGTGATCGTGCGCGTCAGCGCCTCTTCGTTCATGTAGCCGTGCATCAGCAGCTCGCCCGAATCCGCGTCGGTCGTGATCACGGGGATCAGGCCGTCCGCGTCGAACTTCGGCGCGAGTTCGTTGCCTTCCTCGACCTGCTCGACGGTCAGGCGCTGGGCGAACATGGAATTGCCGGTCTCGGACATGGTCTATACCTTCGTGGCGGGGTGTGCGGCCCCGGAATTCGCGCGTGTTATAACGGCTCGCGCGGCCTGAATGTCAAGCCGCACACAGGCGAACCAGGCGAGGCGAGATGAACGACAAGCCGGCCACGACGGCGGATGAACTGCTGCCGGTCTCTTTGCTGACGGGGTTTCTCGGCAGCGGCAAGACGACCGTGCTGAACCATGTGCTGCATCACCCGGGCATGGACAAGTCGGCGGTGATCGTCAACGAGTTCGGCGAGATCGGACTGGACCACGAGCTGACGGTTGCGGGCAGCGAGGACATGGTGCTGCTCAACTCGGGCTGCCTGTGCTGCACAGTGCGCGGCGACCTGGTGAACACGCTGCGCGACATGGTGATGCTCCGCAAGCGCGAGGACGTGCCGTCCTTCGACCGGGTGCTGATCGAGACGACGGGTCTCGCCGACCCGGCGCCGATCCTGCACACGCTCATGTCCGACCAGCTCGTGACCAACTACTACCGGCTGGACGGTGTGATCGCGACGGTCGATGCGGTGAACGGGCTCGACACGCTCGAACGCCAGTTCGAATCCGTGAAGCAGGCGGCCGTCGCCGACCGGATTCTCGTCACCAAGACCGACATCGCCGAGCCTGCCGCCGTCGCGGCGCTCGAGGAACGGCTCGCGGCGATCAACCCGGCCGCGCCGCGCGAATGCGCTGTGAACGGCGAGGTGGACCCCGCCCTGCTGTTCAACGCCAGCCTGTTCGACCCGTCGAAGAAAACACCCGATGTGGAGCGCTGGCTGCATGAGGAAGCCTATGGCGGCGAGGGCGGCCACGACCATCACCACGACCACGAACACGGGCACGAGCACCAGCACGCGCACGATGGGGGGCACGATCCGAACCGCCACGACGACCACATCAACGCCTTCTGCGTGACCTATGACGAGCCGCTGCGCCTCGACGCGCTGGAACAGTGGTTCGACACGATCATGATGATGAAGGGCCCCGACCTGCTGCGCATCAAGGGCATCGTCAACGTGGCCGGAATCGACAAGCCCGTCGTCATCCACGGGGTGCAGCACATCTTCCATCCGCCCGCGACGCTCGACGCCTGGCCGTCGGACGACCGGCGCACCCGCATCGTCTTCATCACCCGCGACGTGGACCGCAAGACTATCGAGGACACGCTTTCGTGGTTTTCGGATTCCCGCCTCCAGGTCCACAAGAACCCCCCGGGTATTGCCGGCGGCGACGTTCGCGCGCTCGGCGAGACGGCCGACTGACGGCCACCCGTCTTTCCGCAAACGAGCGAAGAAGCCATGTCCGATACCATTCTTGTCGAACGCCGCGACGATATCGCGATTGTCACCATGAACCGGCCGGAGAAGCGCAACGCGCTGCGTCAGGCCGACTGGATCGCCGTGGGCGACGCCGTCGATGCCCTTGGGGCCGATGATTCCGTGCGCTGCATCGTCTTGCGCGGTGGGGGTGACGAAGCCTTTTCGGCGGGGGCCGACATCTCGGGATTCATGGAGGAGCGGTCCGACCGCCGCAAGGTGAAGGCCTACGAGGCGGCGACGAACCGCGCGTTCTACGGCGTGCGCGATTGCCGTCATCCCGTGATCGCGATGGTCCACGGGTTCTGCATCGGCGGCGGATTCGAGCTGGCCCTGGCGGCCGACTTGCGGATCACCGGCGAGTCCGGGCGCTTCGGCATTCCGGCCGCGAAGATCGGCCTCTTCCTGTCCCACGACCTGATCCAGTTCGTGATCGACGCGGGCGGCCGCGCTGTCGCGCGCGAGGTGATCCTCGAGGCGCGAATCATGGCAGCCGACGAGGCTTACCAGAAGGGCCTGGTCACGCGCGTGGTGCCGGACGCCGTTCTTGAAGATGAGGTCATGCAGGCCGCGCGCCGGTTTGCCGACGGCGCGCCCCTGTCGCACCGCCACCATCGCAAGGCGCTTCGCCGGCTCCTCGATCCGCGGCCGCTCAGCAAGGCGGAGCTCGAATCCCAGTTCGACTATGCCGACAGCGAGGACTACATGGCCGGCTACAACGCCTTCAGGAACCGGGAAAAGCCCCGGTTCCAGGGCCGCTAGGAACCGCGCATGGCCCAGGCCGATCTCGCGGATCCCGGCGCGTTGCGTCCGGGCGTCGGCCGCCTGATCGCGACGGTGTTCCTGCCGTTCGCGACCGGCTACTTCTTCTCCTACCTGTTCCGCACGGTGAATGCGGTCATCGGCCCCGACCTGGCGCTTGAACTGGGGCTGACCGCCGGCCAGCTGGGCATGCTCACCAGCGCCTACTTCATCTCCTTCGCTGCGGCGCAGATCCCCGTCGGCATCTTCCTGGACAGCCACGGCCCGCGCCGGGTCGAGACGGTGCTGCTCGCCATCGCCGCCCTGGGTGCGTTCGTGTTCGCGTTCGGCGAGGGGCTGTGGGGGCTGGTCGTCGGCCGGGCGCTGATCGGGCTGGGCGTCGCGGCCTGCCTGATGGGCGCCTTCAAGGCGATGGTCGAATGGTTCCCCGAGGACAAGCTGCCGCTGATGAACGGGCTGATCGTCGCCTCGGGCGGGCTCGGCGCCATGGTTGCCACTGCGCCGACCGAGGCACTTGTCTCCGCGCTGGGCTGGCGGACGGGTTTCATGGGCCTCGCGATGCTGACCGCCGTCGTTGCCGTCGCCATCTGGTTCATCGTGCCCGAGCGCGACCGCACGCCGCCGGCCGGCAGTGTACCGTCGGGCGGCATGCGGGCGATCTATACGAACCGCATCTTCTGGCGGGTCGTGCCCCTGACCGCGTTGTCGCAGGGAAGTTTCCTGGCGATCCAGACCCTGTGGGCGGGCCCGTGGCTGCGCGACATCGCCGGCCTCGATTCACGCGCCGTCAGCTTCACGCTGCTTTCCGGTGCGGCGGGGTTCGTCGCGGGAAACATTATCGGCGGGCTCGCGGCCGAGCGGCTCGGCCGGCGCGGCATCTCGCCGATCTTCGCTGCGGGGACGGGGATGGGCATATTCATCGTCCTGCAGCTTGCCGTGATCCTCGAATGGACGACGGCGCCCACGGTCCTCTGGTTCGCCTTCGGTGCGGCGGGGACCACCGGCGTCCTCAGCTTCTCGGTGCTTGCGCGTGCCTTCCCGCGCGATCTCGCGGGCCGCGCCTCGACGGCCCAGAATCTCTGGATCTTCGTCTTCGCCTTCGCGCTGCAGTGGGGCATGGGCGAGATCATCAACATCTGGCCGGCCGAAGCCGACGGCGGCTACGCGCGCGTTGGCTACCGAGCCGCGTTCGCCTTCGCGCTGGCGCTGCAGGCTGCCGCCTTCGTGTGGATGCTCGTCGCGCGCGAACGCCGCGCCTGAACCGTTCGGATCAGTCGCCGCCGGCGTCTGCGCCCACCGCCGGGGCGACGCGCGGACGGAAGGGCTGCGCAAGCTGGCCGGCAAAGCTGACCGGCATCGGCTCGTCGATGCCGATATCGGCAGGCGGGCGCCGGTTCGGGCAGTAGA
This sequence comes from Rhodospirillaceae bacterium, assembly GCA_038133965.1. Lineage (GTDB taxonomy): Bacteria > Pseudomonadota > Alphaproteobacteria > UBA6615 > UBA6615 > JAYPUG01. Next base: position 8,282 of record JAYPUG010000049.1, read on the forward strand.
AGGTGCCCAGCAGCACATCGAACAGCATCAGGTTCTCGCCGTAGTTTCGGTTGCCCTCGCGCGGGTCGCGCGAATGGTGCCAGCGGTGAACCATGGGCGTGTTGAACAGGTAGTTCAGCGACCCGAAGCGCATTTCGACGTTGCAGTGGGTGAGCATGCCCACGAAGGCCGTGATCGAGGTGACCCAGATGAAGATGTCCGACGGCGCACCTGCGAGGAACAGCAGCGGCTGGCTCAGCAGGATGCTCGTCACCGTATCGACCAGGTGGAAGCGTCCGGTGTTCCAGAACCACAGGCGCGGCGCACTGTGGTGTTCGGCGTGGAAGCGCCAGAGCAGCCTCCACTCATGGCCCGCGCGGTGCGCGATGTAGAGACCCGCCTCGGCGATCACCAGTCCGAGCAGGATCTGCAAGGCCAGCGGCCAGTGGCTCGGCCACATGTTCCCGCCCTTCGTCGCGGCGGCTTCCGCGATCCCGACGGCGACACCGACGACGACAAGGACCTGCGCGAACCCCTTGTTGAGG
>JAYPUG010000049.1:8815-10119 GCA_038133965.1 Rhodospirillaceae bacterium
TCGGTGCCGACCTGGCCATCGTTTGCGAGCCATTGCCGCTCATGGGGCAGCACGCGTTCGAGTGCGACCAGGCCGAGCGCCAGGCACAGGTAGGTGACATTGAAATGGATCGCGGCGTGTCCGGTCTCGATTCCGCGGCCGACGCCATAGATGCACGCGCCCAGGATCGCCGGCCAAAGGACGTAGCTGGCGGCGTGAACCAACAAGGATTTCGATCGACCGTCGCCGGTGATAGCGGCGGTGTCCCCCGTAACAGACATGTTCCTTCAGTCCTCCGAGCGGGTGGCGGGCATCGCTCGCGCCCTGACCCCTGGAAGCCTCCCCGAATACATTCATATGTCACAGGTCATGCCGGATTTGGCAAGCCTGCGCGGTTGCCGCGAGGGGCGGTCAGGCGTTCGGCTGGACGACCACGGTCCCCAGTTTGCCTGCGCTCTCGACGAACTCATGAGATGCCGCGCATTCGGCAAGCGGGAAGGTGGCTGCAACGGTGTGCATCGCACCGCCTTCGGCGAGCCATTCGGCAATGTCGGCGCGCGCGGCGTCGATCGCCTCGCGCGGGGTACTGTGGAGGATCATGAACCGCACGACGGCGTTCTTGAGCGCCATGGGAAAGAAAAGGCCCTTGGGGTCCGCGCTCGAGTAATAGACCGAGATCATGCCCGTGTTCTTGAGCACCGTGCTCGTGAGGTCGAGGTTCGCGGACAGGTCCACCTCGACGACGCGGTCCACGCCCGCACCGCCGGTAAGGTCGAGAATCTGTTCCGCCGCATCCTTGTCCCGGTAATTGACCGTGTGGTGCGCGCCGCCAGCGCGCGCGTGTGCGGCCTTTTCGTCTCCGCTGACGGTCGCGATGACGGTCGCGCCGCCTCGGCGCGCCCACTGGACGGCGTAGTGGCCGACGGCGCCGGCACCGCCCGTGACCAGCACCGTCTTTCCTGCGACCGGACCGTCGGCGAAGACATTGCGGTGGGCGGTCATGCAGGGAATGCCGAGACACGCACCCTCTTCGAAGGAAAGCGTGTCGGGCAGAGGGGCGACCAGCCAAGCGTCGAGCGCGATATACTCAGCCGCTGTGCCGAAGGCGCGTCCGCGCTGGCCGTTGAACAGCCAGACGCGTTTGCCCAGCAGGTCTTCCGATACGCCGTCGCCGATCCGGTCGACGATTCCCGCCCCGTCGCTGTTGGGGACGATGCGCGGGAACTCCATGCCGTAGGTGCCCTGTCCGCGGCGTTTCACGTCGGCGGGGTTCACGCCCGACGCATGCAACTTCACCCGCACCTCGCCAGGGCCGGGCTCCGGCG
>JAYPUG010000050.1:0-3852 GCA_038133965.1 Rhodospirillaceae bacterium
GACCCGACATGCGGTGCATGACCGAGGTCATGTCGCGGCCGTTGCCCGTGGTGTAGCCCATATCGCCCCACAACGCGCCGGTATCGACGTCCTGGCCGAGCTGCTTGGCCACCCGTCCCGAATAGGCCCGCAGCGGGTCCGACACGTCGGCGAGCAGGTCGGTGAGACGGTCGCCGTCGAGATCGGTCGCCAGCACGATCGTGTCGCGCTGCTCGATCAGGTCCCAGAGCAGAAGGCCGTAGTTGGTATCGGCGATGTGCTGCTCGATACGACCGCCCCAGTTCTCCATGCCGTCCTTGAAATCCGCAGGCAGCAGCGCCGCGATCCGGTCGATGCTCTCCTTGTGCTCCTCGTACGGGTCGACGGCGTACTTGCGGCCGACCTCGAACTTGGTGCCCTGCAGCAGCCAGGCGTGCAGGCCGGCATTGATGCCGTCTTCCATCGCCTGGGTCGGCTTCATCGCGACACGACCGAGCTTGCCCGTCTCGTGGACCATCTTGAGGAAAAGCCGGTTGGCATAGGCCATCTGGATGCCCGGCGTGTTCATCTCGGAGTGGACGAGGCCGGTCTTCGCATCGACGTTGAACTTCGGCCGGTCCTGCGAGTACGGCAGACACGGCATGCAGCGCACGACCGTGATCGGCCCGTAGGGACGCACATTGCAGTAAACGCCCGCCTGGGTGCGCAGCGGCGCGTTGCCCGATTTGCCCATGACCACGACCTTGCCGCCCTGGCCGTCGTTCACATAGGCGTCGCCGGCCGTGGACCACTTGATCGAGGTGCACGGCATGTTGCCGAACCATGCGAGGCAGTCGAGCTTCGTGTCGTGGCGGTACTGCGACCACATCGGCACCGCATAGAACGGAAGGCCGAGAATATCGAGTGCGGCCACCGTGCCGAGCAGCGCGTAGGCGTCGGTCAGGGAATGTGCCACCGGATTGATGTCACCGGCAAAGTTGCCGCCCTGCCAGACGACCGCATCGGGGTGTCCGTCCGGACGCAGGTCGGTCGGGTCGTAAAGCCCCTGGAGCATACCGAACAGGTCACCGCCGTCTGCCTCGGTGCGCGCAATGGACATCAAATCAATCATCTGGGCCTCTCCCGAAGAATGTTCGCTGGTGGCAGCCCGGTTCGTGCATTCGGTTCCGGCGGAACCGGCCGCGAGGGCTGCCTGCGGGGCCTCTGTATGCTGTTTGGGGCATCGTCTGTAAAGGGGCTGTCGCCCCCCGGCGATGACGGTCTGGTGACGGGCCGTGCCGCCTACTCGCTGAACTGGGAATATACGGCCTTCGCCGCGTTCAGGAGTGCCGTACGCCCGGCCTCGTCGTCCAGCCGCGTGACGAGCGCATAGGACCGCTGGGCGTCATTCCAGTAGAACATCGAGAGATCGTCCGCGAGCGCATAGGTGATATCCACGCCCGGTGCCTGCTCGCTGCGGACATAGAGAGAGACCTTCTTTCCGTCCTCGTCGGCAAAGACGAACTGGGCCGCCGGGCCGTCCGTATCGGGAAGCACCCGCCCACCCATGAGCCGGTATCCGAAACTGTCGAGGCTCGGCACACGCACGGGCTTGCCCATGCGATCGGCGATATAGTCTCCCATCGCGGCCATCCGCCCGCCTTCCGGCACGCGCAGTTCGTCGGAATGGCTGACCACATGGGCCATGGACGCGCGGACCATGAGTTCCTGCGTATCGATGAGCGGTCCGCTCGCAACCACCACGCCCTGAGACTCGGGTTGCAGGTCGCCGCGGACGAACCATCCACCGGCCGCCCCAACGACGAACAGGGCAATCGCCGCCGCCATCGCCGCCCAGGCGGGCACGCCACGCGGCCTCGGCGACATTGCCGAAAGCACCCGCGGTGTCAGGTCCTCGTTCAGGATATCGTCATAGAGCGCGTGCAGGCCCGCATTCTGAGCGCGGTAGCGCGCAACGCGCTGTGCCGCCTCGGGATTGTCGGCGAGCCATGCCTCGATCTCGGCCTGGCGGCCGGCATCCAGCTCACCATCGACGAGGGCATTCAGTTCGCTGTCGGAGATGGCGTCGTCGCTCACTTCACCCTCCGGATCGTTGCCGTGCGCGCACCTGTATCGATGCGACGGCGCAGTTCCTCGCGCGCCCGCGACAACCGCGACATGACCGTGCCCACAGGCACGTCGAGCACGGTCGCTGCCTCGGTATAGGTCATGCCTTCGAGGCCGACGAGAAGCAGAACCTGACGGTGCACGGCCGACACCGAATCGAGCGCCTCGGCAAGCTCGGACAACTCGACAGCGGCGTCCTGTTCCGCCGGCTCCGCGCGCGGCGGGGCGGCCTCCAGAGGAACCGTGTCGAGCATGCGCGAGCGCTTGCGCATCTCGTTGGCGTGCAGGTTGTGCATGATGGTGAACAGCCAGGTCCGCATGTTGGTCCCTTCGCGCCACAGGTGCAGCTTGTCGAGCGCACGCACGACCACGTCATGGACGAGATCGTCGGCCGCCGTGCGGTCGCGCATCAGCGCGATTGCGTACCGGCGCAGCCGGGGCAGCTCCGCGGTAACGGCCTGCCGTTTGGACTCTGTGCTCACGATCTGCGTGCCGCGAAGGGAACCGGACGAATGCAGAACTACTTCTGCATCTCGTCCTTCTTCATCATCTCGTCCTTGGCGTGATCGCCGTCCTTCATCATTTCGTCCTTCTTCATCATCTCGTCCTTCGCCTTGGCATCTTTCGCCATTTCCTGCTTGGCGCCTTACATGCCGGCCTGTGTGGACGCGTTGGTCTGGGCGAGAGCGGCACCGGAAAGCGCCATCGAAGCAACGCCGGCAGCGGCGAGAATGCGGGTGATCGTCATTGGGAATCTCCTGTGAGTTGGGCCCGAATTTGTACTTCCACGGTTACTAACACCGATACCGCGGATTTCATTCCACGAAACTTAAATAGCTCGAAAATATGGCTTTTTAGCGGCTCAGGCCGCGCATTGCGTCATCCAGGCCGGCGATCGTGAGCGGGTACATCCGCCCTTCGAGGATCTCGCTGATCATGCCGACCGACGGAAAGTAGCGCCAGCGCTCCTGAGGCATCGGATTGAGCCAGGCTACCTGCGGGTAGGTGCGCACGAGACGGCGCAACCACACGTCGCCGGCCTCCTCGTTCCAGTGCTCGACGCTGCCGCCGGGATGGGAGATCTCGTAGGGGCTCATGGTCGCATCGCCCACCAGGATCAGCTTGTAGTCTGCCGGAAAGGTGTGCAGCACATCCCAGGTCGGGGTTCCGCCGGCACGCCGGCGCCGGTTCTCGCGCCAGAGGGACTCATAGACGCAATTGTGGAAGTAGAAATACTCGAGATGCTTGAACTCGGTGCGTGCGGCCGAAAACAGCTCCTCGCACATGCGGATGTGCGGATCCATCGAGCCGCCCACGTCGAACAGAAGCAGCACCTTCACCGCATTGTGGCGTTCGGGGACCATCCTGATGTCGAGCCAGCCCCCGTTGCGGGCCGTCGAGTTGATCGTATCGTCGAGGTCGAGCTCGTCCGCCGCACCTTCGCGCGCAAACCGGCGCAGGCGGCGCAGCGCGACCTTGAGGTTACGCGTACCGATCTCGACATCGCCGTCGAGATCCTTGAATTCGCGCCGGTCCCAGACCTTGACGGCAGAGTTGTTGCGATTGCCGTCCTGGCCAATCCGCACGCCCTCCGGGTTGTAGCCATAGGCCCCGTAGGGCGAAGTGCCTTGTGTGCCGATCCACTTCTTGCCGCCCTGGTGACGGCCCTTCTGCTCGGCGAGGCGCTCGCGCAAGGTCTCCATGAGCTTTTCCCACCCGCCCATGGCCTCGATCTGCGCCTTTTCCTCGTCGGTCAGCTCAAGCGCA
>JAYPUG010000050.1:3862-7729 GCA_038133965.1 Rhodospirillaceae bacterium
CTTCTCGAGCCATTCTGCGGGAATCTCGGCCTCGAGATCGTCGATCTCGGGCGCTTCGAGCCCGCGAAAGACGTGGCCGAACACCTGGTCGAAACGGTCGATATGTCGTTCGTCCTTCACCAGAAGCGCGCGCGACAGGTAATAGAATTCCTCGACCTCGTACTCGGCGAGGCCCCGGTCCATGGCGGACAGGAGATCGAGATATTCGCGAAGCGAGACCGGCACTTCGGCCTTGCGCAAGGTCAGGAAGAAATCCGCGAACATCCGCCGCCCCTCGCCGGCCCGGCCGTGCGCTAGCCGCCCGCGCGTTCGCGGCGGTTCAGAAACGCCAACCGCTCGAACAGCTGCTCGGACTTCAGCAAGGCGCCGTAGAGTGGCGGGATCAGCTTCGCCGGATCGTTGGTGCGCAACTCGTCGGGCGCGATGTCTTCGGCCATCAGCAGCTTGAGCCAGTCGAGCAATTCCGACGTCGAAGGCTTCTTCTTCAGGCCTGGAACTTCACGAATGTCATAGAAGGCGCTCAACGCCTCGCGCAGCAGGCGTTTCTTGATGTCCGGGAAGTGCACATCGACGATCCGGGTCATCGTGTCGGCATCGGGAAACGCGATGTAGTGGAAGAAACAGCGGCGCAGGAACGCGTCGGGCAATTCCTTCTCGTTGTTCGAGGTGATGATCACGATGGGGCGGTGGCGCGCCACCACCGTCTCCTGCGTTTCGTAAACGTGGAACTCCATCCGGTCGAGTTCGAGCAGCAGATCGTTGGGAAACTCGATATCGGCCTTGTCGATCTCGTCGATCAGCAGGACCGGACGCGCCTCGCTCTCGAAGGCCTCCCACAGCTTGCCGCGTACGATGTAGTTGGCGATGTCCTTGACCCGCTCGTCGCCAAGTTGGCCGTCGCGCAGCCGCGCCACGGCGTCATACTCGTAGAGACCGTGCTGGGCCTTGGTCGTGGACTTGATGTGCCACTCGATCAGTGGTGTGCCCAACGCGTCGGCGATCTCATGGGCAAGCACGGTCTTGCCGGTGCCGGGCTCGCCTTTCACCAGAAGCGGCCGTTCGAGCGTAATGGCGGCATTCACCGCGACCTGCAGGTCGTCGGTCGCAACGTAGGATTCTGTGCCTTCGAAACGCATGGAAGCCCCTGAAACGCGCCGTCAGGGCGCAAGTTGTTCGTTGAGCGCTGCCTCGATCGCGGCCAGCGCATTGTCGATCCTGTCCGGGTCGGGACCGCCACCCTGGGCCATGTCCGGCCGCCCGCCGCCGCCCTTGCCGCCCAGCTCCGCAACACCGATGCGCACCAGGTCCACGGCGTTGAACCGCGTGACCAGGTCCGTCGTCACGCCGACCACGATCGAACCCTTGCCGTCGCAGGCATCCGCGACGGCAACCACGCCCGAGCCAATCTTGTCCTTGAGGTCGTCAACCAACGCCTTGAGTTCGCGCGGCGGCACATCGGCCAGCGCGCGCGCGGCATAGGTCACACCGCCGATATCCTTCGATCCGGCATCCACCCCGCCGGATGCAGCACCTCCGCCTGCTGCGAGCTGGCGTCGCGCCTCTGAGAGTTCGCGCTCGAGCTTGCGGCGCTCCTCGACAAGCTGTGCGACGCGCGCGGGCACGGCCTCGGGCGCAGCACGAAGCAGGTCGGCCGTCTCGCGCAGAAGCCGGTCCTGGCCTTCCAGGTAGGCGCGCGCATCCGGCCCGGTCAGCGCTTCGATCCGGCGCACGCCGGCCGAAACCGCACTCTCCGACACGATCTTGAACAGGCCGATATCGCCTGTCCGGCGCACATGGGTGCCGCCGCAAAGCTCGACCGAATAGGCGGCGCGGGTGCCTTCGTCGTCGTTGGCTGCTCCGCCCATGGAGACGACCCGCACCTCTTCGCCGTACTTCTCTCCGAAGAGCGCAAGCGCACCGGCCGAGATCGCGTCGTCAGGTGTCATCAGGTGCGTCTCCACCGGAGCGTTCACCGCAACTCGCTGATTGACGATATCTTCCACCGCCGCAATCTCTTCCGCCGTCATCGGCCGCGGCTGGGAGATGTCGAACCGCAGCCGTTCGGGCGCGACAAGCGACCCCTTCTGGGTCACGTGCTCACCCAGGGCGCGGCGCAACGCCTCGTGCAACAGATGGGTCGCGGAATGGTTCGCGCGCAGCCGGTCGCGCCGCGCGATCTCGATCCGCAGCTCCATCACATCCCCGACGGCAAGCGGCTTGCCGGCAAGCGTTCCGATATGCACGTGCAGGTCGCCGAGCTTCTTCTGGGTGTCGGAAACCGCGACCTCGGCCCCGTCGGGGCTGAACATCACGCCGGCATCGCCCATCTGGCCACCGGACTCCCCGTAGAAGGGCGTCTGGTTGACGACAACGGCGACCTCCGTTCCCGGTGCGGCCTGCTCGACGCGCGCTCCATCGACAACCAGGGCCACCACCTGACCCTCGGCGATTTCCGCGTCATAGCCGAGGAACTCCGTCGCACCGACCTCCTCGCGGATGTCGAACCAGATCTCTTCGGTCGCCGCCTCGCCCGACCCGGACCAGGCACGGCGCGCAGCGGCACGCTGTTCTTCCATCGCCGCGTCGAATCCGTCCGTATCGACGGACCGGCCCTGCCCGCGTAGGATGTCCTCCGTCAGGTCCAGCGGGAACCCGTAGGTGTCGTAGAGCCGGAATGCGACGTCGCCGGCAAGCGCCTCTCCCGCTCCCAGCCGCCCCGTTTCTTCCTCGAGCAGGCGCAGGCCGCGGTCGAGAGTCTGCTTGAATCGTTCTTCCTCGAGCCGGAACGTCTCGGTTACGAGCGCCTGTGCGCGGCGCAGTTCAGGAAAAGCCTCGCCCATCGCCGTGACGAGCGCGGGCACCAGCTTGTGCATGAGCGGCTCGCGGCAGCCCAGCAGATGCGCGTGTCGCATGGCACGGCGCATGATCCGGCGCAGTACATATCCACGGCCCTCATTGGACGGCAGCACCCCGTCCGCCATGAGGAACGAGCATGCACGCAGATGATCGGCGATGACCCGGTGGCTGACCGCACCCTCGCCGTCGGGATCGGTGTTCGAGGCGTGCGCCGACGCTTCGATCAACCCGCGCATCAGGTCGATGTCGTAGTTGTCGTGCTTGCCTTGCAGAACCGCAGCGATGCGCTCCAGCCCCATGCCCGTGTCGATCGAGGGTTTGGGCAGGTCCTCGCGCTGTTCGGGCGTGATTTGCTCGAACTGCATGAAGACGAGGTTCCAGATCTCGATGAACCGGTCGCCGTCCTCGTCGGGACTTCCCGGCGGTCCGCCGGGTATGCCCTCGCCATGATCGAAGAAGATCTCGGAACAGGGACCGCACGGGCCGGTATCGCCCATGGCCCAGAAATTGTCGTGGGTGGCAATACGGATGATCCGCTCTTCCGGCAGGCCCGCGATCTTCTTCCACAGATCGAAGGCCTCGTCGTCCTCGTGATAGACGGTGGCGAGCAGGCGGTCGGCCGGCAGCCCGTAATCCTTCGTGATCAGGTTCCACGCCGCCTCGATCGCGTGTTCCTTGAAGTAGTCGCCGAACGAGAAATTGCCCAGCATCTCGAAGAAGGTGTGATGGCGCGCCGTATAGCCGACATTCTCGAGATCATTGTGCTTGCCGCCGGCGCGCACGCACTTCTGCGAGGTGACGGCGCGCGAATAGGGCCGCGTTTCGAGCCCGGTGAAGACGTTCTTGAACTGCACCATGCCAGCGTTGGTGAACATCAACGTGGGATCGTTGTTGGGCACCAGGGGCGACGACGCCACGACCTCATGGCCGTTGGCGGCGAAGTAATCCAGAAAGCCCTTGCGGATATCGTTGACGGTCTGCATGTGGTTCGGTCCCGGCTGGCTGTTTAAG
>JAYPUG010000050.1:7739-10074 GCA_038133965.1 Rhodospirillaceae bacterium
TCTCGGCACCGGTGAACACGTTCTTGAACTGGACCATGCCGGCATTCGTGAACAGCAGGGTCGGGTCGTTACGGGGCACCAGCGGCGAGGAATCGACCACCTCGTGCCCGTCGCGGGCGAAGAAATCGAGGAATGCGGTGCGGATTTCGTTGGTCGTCGCCATGGGCGGACACAGCAGCTCTGATATTGGATCGCTCGGTCACGGTGCGCATTCCCCGCGTGGGCGGATCAATGCACATGAGCGGACGTTTTTACCGCCTGCCCGATAACGTGTCGAGGCAGGGGACCGGCATATACAAACATGCGAACGGCGCCCCGTTACCGGGACACCGCCACGTTGTTTGTCGGGAATTGTCGGTGCCGATCTCGCCGATCAGTCCGCTTCGGCAGCGCTCGGTCCGTTCTCGTCTGCGACGTCTTCAGAGAATTCCTCGGGATTGCCCATCATCGCCTCTGAGATGAGCCCTGCTGCCGCGCGGATCTTGCGTTCGATCTCACCCGATATGTCGGTGTTCTCCTTGAGGAACGTCTTGGCGTTCTCGCGGCCCTGCCCGATGCGCTCGCTGCCGTAGGAGAACCAGGCGCCCGACTTGTCGATCACTCCCGCCTGCACGCCCAGATCGAGCAGTTCGCCCATCTTGGACACGCCCTCGCCATACATGATGTCGAATTCGATCACCTTGAACGGCGGCGCCAGCTTGTTCTTGACCACCTTGACCCGTGTCTGGTTGCCCACGACCTCGTCGCGGTCCTTGATCGAACCGATCCGGCGGATGTCGAGGCGGACCGAGGCATAGAACTTGAGCGCGTTGCCGCCCGTCGTGGTTTCGGGGCTGCCGAACATCACGCCGATCGTGTGACGAATCTGGTTGATGAAGATGACCGTGGTGTCGGACCGCGAGATCGAACCGGTGAGCTTGCGCAGCGCCTGGCTCATCAGCCGCGCATGCAGGCCCGGCAGCGAATCGCCCATCTCGCCTTCCAGTTCCGCGCGCGGCACGAGGGCAGCGACGGAATCGACCACCAGAACATCGACCGCGCCCGAACGCACCAGCGTGTCTGCAATTTCCAGCGCCTGCTCGCCCGCATCGGGCTGAGAGATCAGCAGGTCGTCGAGGTTGACGCCCAGCTTGCGTGCATAGGTCGGGTCGAGGGCGTGTTCGGCATCAACAAAGGCGCAGGTGCCGCTGGTCTTCTGGGCCTCGGCGATGACATGCAGCGCGAGCGTCGTCTTGCCGGAACTTTCCGGTCCGTAGATCTCGACGACGCGCCCGCGCGGCAAACCGCCGATCCCCAACGCGATATCGAGCCCGAGCGACCCGGTGGAGATGGCCGGAATTTCGACGGCATTGTCGTCGCCCAGCCGCATGATCGAGCCCTTGCCATAGGCCCGTTCGATCTGGCTGAGCGCGGCATCGAGCGCCTTTTTACGGTCTTCGGTGTTCATTGTTTCCTCGACGACGCGAAGCTGTGTCCCGGCCATTTCTCGTTCCTTATTTCATGAGTCCCCCGCGGCACGCAATCGGGCCCCGCGGCTCCTGGAACGTCAATGTACCGGTTTTGTTCTCACTGTAAAGTTCTTTTTTTGTTCTCACCAAGAACTGCCGGAAATCAGGGAATTACTCAGGTTCCGCACCGGCTCGGCGACGCGCGAATATAGCGTGGTAAACGGAGTCGTAAGCGCGGCTCAGGCCGGCACCTTGTCCATCACTTCCCTGACCTTGCCGGCAAGCTGCGACAACGAGAACGGCTTGGGCAGGAAGTGAATGTCGCGGTCCTCGCCGAGACGCTTGCGGAAGGTCTCTTCCGAATAGCCCGAGATGCAGATAACGGGCATCTCGGGACGGGTATCACGGATATTCCGAATCAGGGTGGGGCCGTCCATCTCGGGCATCACGGCATCTGTAATAAGCAGATCGATCGGCTCCTCGACGACCGCCATCAGTTCCATCGCCGCCTCGCCCGTGCGTGCCTCGAGCACCTTGTAGCCTTTCGCCCGAAGCGCACGTGCAGAGAACAGCCGGACCGCGTCCTCATACTCGACCACGAGCACGGTTCCCGCGCCCGTCGTTTCGGCGGCGCTCGGCCCGTCGGCGGCCTCTTGTGCGGCGGGAGCCTCACCTTCCAGTTCGTATGCGGGAAGCAGGATGGTGAAGGTGGTGCCCTAGTCAATTTTCGCTGGCGACCAGTGTTGGATGCAAAGTTTGCTCAATAGAGAAAAAGTCTGATTTAATTCAACGATAAATGTTTGAGGGTCATCAGACCTCGCTTCAGGGGGGAGGGGCGAATGTCAGAAGATCAGACGACCGCTAACTACGCGTTAGGGCACCTAGAT
>JAYPUG010000051.1:0-4500 GCA_038133965.1 Rhodospirillaceae bacterium
GTCTGCAGCAGGCGTCCGAAGGTGGGATCGGTCTGGGTCATTGCACGCAGGAAACCGGCCTGCACCATGATCGCGAAAGTGCCGTCGATGCTGGTGGCGATCGAGCGCGCGAGGGTGTCTGCGTCCTGTGCCGCAACGCCGGTCTCGATGCCCCTGTGTATCTCTAGGACCGTTTCGGCGGTCCCGGTGTCCTGCGACGCGATGATGTTGAGCGAGGCCTTCAGTCCCTCGATCCGCGCCAGGTCCGAGGCGTTGTCGTAGAACCGGAACGCCGCACCTGGCTGGAACATGTTTTCCGGCCCGGCCGGGAACCTGTCCTCCTGTGCGTGCGCCGCCGCCGCGAAGAAGACCGCGGCAGCATGTGCGGCGATGCCCCACCAGGCGATGCGTCGTGCTCGCTTTCGCTTCATCGGACTCCCCCGCTTCTCGTTTTCGTTCGCCGTGCCTTGCCCTGTGGCGTCACACACTACGACGGTGCGGCCTTGCCCGCGCGCTTTCTCGCGAATCTTTGAACGGCGCGGGCCCGGCGGCCCATCGGGAACGAAAAACCGCCGCGGCAGATGCCGCGGCGGTCCGAACGCGATGTCTGCGTTGCCCGGAGCGATGCTAGAGCTGGCGCTCCAGCATCATCTTCTTGATCTCCGCGATCGCCTTCGCGGGGTTCAGGCTCTTCGGGCAGGTGCGCGTGCAGTTCATGATGGTGTGGCAGCGATAGAGCCGGAACGGGTCTTCCAGCTGGTCGAGCCGCTCGCCCGTCGCCTCGTCGCGGCTGTCGGCGAGCCAGCGATAGGCCTGCAGCAGGATGGCAGGACCCATGTAGCGGTCGCTGTTCCACCAGTAGCTGGGGCACGAGGTCGAGCAGCAGGCGCACAGCACGCACTCCCACAGCCCGTCGATCTTGGCCCGGTCTTCCGGCGTCTGCAGCCGCTCGCGCTCGGGCGGCTGGCTGTCGGTCTTGAGCCAGGGCTCGATCTGGCGGTACTGGGCGAAGAAATGAGTCTGGTCGGGGACCAGGTCCTTGATCACCGCCTGGTGGGGCAGCGGATAGATCTTCACGTCGCCCTTGGCGTCGGCAATGTACTTGGTACAGGCCAGCGTGTTCGTGCCGTCGATGTTCATCGCGCACGAGCCGCATACGCCCTCGCGGCACGAACGCCGGAAGGTCAGCGACGAGTCGATCTCGTTCTTGATCTTGATCAGCGCGTCGAGGACCATCGGCCCGCATGTGTCCATGTCCACATGGTAGGTGTCGATGCGCGGGTTCTCGCCGCTGTCGGGCGACCAGCGATAGATTTTGAACGCCTTCGTGTTGGTCGCGCCCTCGGGCTTGGGCCATTCCTTGCCCTCGACCGGCTTGGAATTCTTCGGCAGTGCGAACTCAGCCATAACTCGTTTTCTCCTCGTCGCCTTTGCGTGTCCGGCCAGCCGTCCGGCTAGTAGGACCGCTCCTTCGGCGGGAAGGTCTGAACTTCGTTGGTCAGGGTGTTCAAGTGGACGGGGCGGTACTTGAGGTCCACCGCGCCCTTGTCATCGACCCATGCCAGGGTGTGCTTCATCCAGTCGTCGTCGTTCCGGTCCGGGAAGTCCTCGCGGGCATGTGCGCCGCGGCTCTCTTCGCGTTCCTTCGCGCCGTTCATGGTGATCACCGCCTGGATCATCAGGTTCTCGAGCTCGAGGGTCTCGACGAGGTCCGAGTTCCAGATCAGCGAATTGTCGGACACGCCCAGATCGTCGCGCGCGCCCCACAGCTCGTTGAGCTTGTCCACACCCTCCTGGAGCACCTCGCCGGTGCGGAACACGGCGCAGTTGTTCTGCATCGTGCGCTGCATTTCGAGGCGAAGCTTCGCGGTCGGCGTGCTACCCGAGGCATGGCGCAGTCCGTCGAAGCGCGCGAGCGCCTCGTCGCCGGCATCCTTGGGCAGTGGTTCGTGATCGGTGCCGGGCTCGACGAGCTCGGCCGCGCGCAGCGCGGCCGCCCGGCCGAACACGACCAGGTCGAGCAGCGAGTTCGAGCCCAGCCGGTTGGCGCCGTGGACCGAAACGCTGGCGGCCTCGCCGATGGCCATGAGGCCCGGCGTAATCGCCTCGGGGTCGTCCTCGCGCCAGGTGCGGACCTGGCCCTGATAGGTCGTGGGAATGCCGCCCATGTTGTAGTGGCAGGTCGGCAGCACCGGGATCGGTTCCTTGGTGACATCGACGCCGGCAAAGATGCGTGCCGTCTCAGAGATGCCCGGCAGGCGCTGGGCGAGAACGGCCGGGTCGAGATGTTCGAGGTGCAGGTGGATGTGGTCCTTGTCGGGGCCCACGCCGCGTCCTTCGCGCATCTCGATGGTCATCGAGCGGCTGACGACGTCGCGGCTTGCCAGGTCCTTCGCCGACGGTGCGTAGCGCTCCATGAAGCGTTCGCCCTCGGAGTTGGTCAGGTAGCCGCCCTCGCCGCGCGAGCCCTCGGTGATCAGCGCGCCGGCGCCGTAGATGCCGGTCGGGTGGAACTGCACGAACTCCATGTCCTCGAGCGGCAGGCCCGCGCGTGCGACCATGGCATTGCCGTCGCCCGTGCAGGTATGCGCCGAGGTGGCCGAGAAGTAGGCCCGGCCGTAGCCGCCCGTTGCCATGCAGACGAGATGGCCGCGGAAACGGTGGATCGTGCCATCGGCCAGGTTCCAGGCCATGACGCCGCGGCACCGCCCGTCCTCCATGATCAGGTCGAGCGCGAAATACTCGATGAAGAACTCGGCGTTGTAGCGCAGCGACTGCTGATAGAGCGTGTGCAGGATCGCGTGGCCTGTCCGGTCGGCGGCCGCGCAGGTGCGCTGTGCCGTCCCTTCGCCGTAGTTCGTGGTCATGCCGCCGAAGGGGCGCTGGTAGATCTTGCCCGCCTCGGTCCGCGAGAAGGGAACGCCCTGGTGCTCAAGCTCGATGATCGCGGGGATCGCCTCGCGCACCATGTACTCGATGGCGTCCTGGTCGCCGAGCCAGTCCGAGCCCTTGACGGTGTCGTACATGTGCCAGCGCCAGTCGTCCTCGCCCATGTTGCCCAGCGCGGCCGAGATGCCGCCCTGCGCAGCCACCGTGTGCGAGCGGGTCGGAAAGACCTTCGAGATGCACGCCGTCTTGAGGCCCTGGTTGGCCATGCCGAAGGTGGCGCGCAGTCCCGCGCCGCCGGCGCCGACCACGACGACGTCGTAGTCGTGGTCGATGATATGGTATCCGCCGTTGGTCGCCATCGTTAACCTCCGAGTGCGATTGCGATCACGGCGTAGGCCGACGCCACGCCGAGGAAGATGGCCGCGAACTTGACGCCGATGATCAGCGCCAGTTCCAGCCACTTCGTATGAACATAGTCCTCGATCACGACCTGCAGGCCGAGCGCGCCGTGCCGGAAGGTCGCGAAGATCAGGAGCAGGAGCAGCACCGCGTTGATCGGGCTGCTGATGAAGGCGACGGCCGCGGCATGATCGGCGCCGGTCACGGCAATCATCGAAACGACGAACCAGATGACGAGCGGGACGAGCGCGATCGCGGTGAGCCGCTGGGCCCACCAGTTACTCGTGCCGGACTTGGCGGAACCGCGGCCGCGTGCGTGGCCGAGCGGAGAACGAAGGCTCATGGTTACCCTCCCAGTACGGCGTAGCCGCCGACCCAGCTGATGACCGTAAGAACGGCCGAGGCGACGACGACGAGCCAGCCGGACGCATAGGCGGTGCCGATCTCGAAGCCGCGGCCGGTGTCCCAGAGCAGGTGACGGATGCCGTTGCACAGATGGTAGTAGAGCGCGAAGCTCCAGCCGAACAGAAGGATGCGGCCGACAAAGGAGCCGATGAAGCTCTGGACATTGTCGAACGCGGTTGGCCCGGTCGCGGCGGCGATCAGCCACCAGAAGAGCAGCAGCGTACCCACGGCCAGCGCGATCCCGGTGATCCGGTGAAGGATCGACAGAACGGAAGTGAGCTGCGGGCGATAGACCTGAAGGTGCGGCGAAAGCGGTCGGTTATCGGTCGCCATGAGGCCCCCTGAACTTGAGTGCGCGGCCCGGACGGGCAACGCGGTATCGGCGGCTCCGGCGCCCCCGTCATGGGGCCATCAACCGCCGGAAGCGTGAGGATTGTCGAGGGCCTTGGTTTAGACCTGCCAACCGCCTCGCGTCAATTGCGTGCCGCGCCAAGGTCCCGTGTTTTCCCTGTCATCTCGGAGGCTTGCTGGCCCGGTTCGGATCGTCTGTCCCCGATGCTTGTGGAAAACCTGTGGAGGAGCTGTGGCCATCGTCACGAGTTTTGCACAGAAAACTGCTCCGCTTCCCGATTCGCGCATTGCCGCTCCGCGGCGTGGCGCGGAACATGAGGGTGCACGCATTGGCGTGCCGGCGGGTCTCCCGCCAGATCCGGACGGGTCGCTTGCGGCCGGTCGGGACAGGTGAGGATCGCTTCCGGGAAAGCGATTCGCGCCGGCGGGGACGGAAGCCGGATGTGCCGGCGCTTTCGGGCGCGGCAGGTTCGGGGG
>JAYPUG010000051.1:4510-8949 GCA_038133965.1 Rhodospirillaceae bacterium
ACGTCGGTAGACCGCGCCGGGACGGATCGTCCGGGGTGGGTGGATATGTCGCGGCGAACGGCGGCTACTCCATCGGGGCGCGCGCTCGCGCGCGGCCCCACCGGGAACGGCTTCGGCCGGGAACGGGAGGAGCGGTCGTACGGTTCCGAACCAGGCACTCGCCGGCCAGGGATTCGGAGCACCGCCGGGACGGCGCCACCCACAGGCTTCAGCCCCGCAAGGGGTTGGTGACGGCCGTGCCACCACGGCCCGAACCGGAACGCGGAACGCGTTGATCGACGTATCGGCCAGGGGTGCGTCGCGCGTGTGAAGCGGATCGAAGCGCAGCCTGTGCGGGCAAGGGATCGTGGCCGGTGCGGCGCAAGCCGCGGCGGCAGGGATCCGAGGTCCGACGACTTGGGGGGAACTCCGGGCTCCGAGGATCGGGAAGGCGTCAGGCGTCACGGGCTCCGCGTCCATGCACCTGGCGCCTTCTTCTTTTTGGAGGGTGCGTCGCGCGTCGATCGCTGCAAAATTCGGGCAAGCGAAAGGCCCGGTGCGGCGCACCGGGCCTTTCGTCAGGCATCTGAAACAGGCTCCGCGTCCAGGCAAACTGACCCTTCCGACCTATCAACGCAGTTTCGCGTCGGTCAAACAAAAACTTGAGGATGCGCCCGCAGGCGCGCAAAAACGGCGTCAGCCATGCGCATTCTCTCGCTCCAGTCCCAGGTCGCCTACGGCCATGTCGGCAACTCCGCGGCAGCGCTTCCGCTCGGCATGCTGGGCCACGAGGTTCTCGCCGTACCGACGGCCGTACTCTCCAACCATGCCGGCTATCCCGACACGGGCAGCTGTGTGCTGGCACCGGACGAGATCGGAGATCTTGTCGAGGGCCTCGAACGCCGTGGTGTCTTCGCCGGGTGCGGGCTGGTGTTGTCGGGCTATCTGGGCAATGCGGGGACGGCAGGAATTGTCGCGGACGCCGTGGCACGGGTTCGTGCGGTCAATCCTGCGGCCCGCTATTGCTGCGATCCGGTCATGGGGGACCGGGGCTCGGGTGTCTATGTCGAGCCGGCGCTGACGCGCGCCTTCGCGGATCTACTCTTGCTGCTCGCGGATATCCTCACGCCAAACCTGTTCGAACTCGAGATTCTGTGTGCGGCCGAGGACGGTGCGCTCGACGGTGCGTCGGTGGCGACGATCGTTGACGCGGCCCGACATTGCCTCGAAAGGATGCGCGGGCAGTCTTGCGTGCTCGTGACGAGCGCGGCACATGCCGACCGTTCGCCCGGCATGGAAGCGGTGATTGCGGTTGATCGCACCGATGCGTGGCTGCTCGAAACGCCGCATCTGCCGTTCACCGAGCAGCCGCATGGGGCGGGTGATCTGCTCGCGGCATTGTTTGCCGCCCGTCTGACGCAATCGGGCGACCCGAAGGACGCGCTGGAGGGTGCAGGCGCACAACTCCATGCGGTCCTGGCCGAGACGGCGCGGCGCGATCTGGCCGAGCTTGCGATCGTCGAATCGCGAGGTGTGTTTGCACAAGAGCCGGAGCGCGTTCCGGCCCGCCGTGTCGACTGAGCGGCGTACCTTTTTGCGCCCGCGAGGAATCTGCTAATAACCCTAGGCAGCCGGTTCGTAGCGATCAGGACGGCGCACCGGGGAAGCCAAAGGCCAGCAGACGCACGTGACTGACTACATCCTCATCAACGGGATCATCTTCGGCCTCGTGCTGGCTGCACCGGTGGGGCCCGTGGGCGTCCTGTGCGTACAGCGAACCCTGGCCGAGGGCCGCCTTCACGGATTGCTTTCGGCGCTGGGTGCGGCGTTCGGCGATGCGCTGTATGGCGTGGTTGCCGCCTTCGGCGTTAGCGCCGTATCCGACTGGATCGCTGGCCACCAGGCAGGCCTTCGCACCGTGGGTGGTATTGTCCTGCTGCTGCTGGCGGCGCGCACGGTCTTCTGGACCAGGAAGGAAAAGAGCGCGCAAGCCTCCGCATCCGGCAATCCGGACGACAATCGGATCGTGACCGAAAGTCTGGTCAAGGATTTCATCTCGACCTTCATGTTGGCGATCACCAACCCGATCACCCTGATCGCCTTCGCCGGTTTGCTCGCGACCCTCGGCCTGACCGAGGCGGGGGCGTCGATCGGCAACGCGTCCATCCTGGTCGCCGGCGTGTTCATCGGTTCGGCGCTGTGGTGGGTGGCGCTCTCGTCGGCGGCGAGCTTCTTCCGCCCGATGGTCGATGGGACCTATCAGCACTGGACAGACCGGATATCGGCGGTGATCCTCGCCGCGTTCGGCATCTATGCGCTGGTCACCGCCTTCTACTACTGATCGCTCTGCGCGCCGGACAGACCCGGCTCCCAGCCATCCGGCGCCATCTCGAAGGATGCGAACTCAAAGCCCGGCGCGACTGTACAGCCGACAAGCGTCCACGCGCCTGTCGAAGCCGCCGATTGCCAGTGACCGGCCGGGACCGTTGCCTGCGGGCGTTCGCCCGCGAGCAGGGCATTGCCCAGGCGCAGCGATTCGGGTGCGCCGTTCGGCGGCGCGATCGTCAGTTCCAGGGACGCGCCGGCATACCAGTGCCAGGTCTCTGCCGCATCGGTGACGCGGTGCCAGGCCGAGCGCTCACCCGAACGAAGCAGGTAGTAGATCGCCGTGCCCGCGCTGCGGCCTGTAGCGTCGGTTGCCGGGTCGCGAAAGGTCTCGGCGAAGTGTCCGCCCTCGGGGTGCGGCTGCAGTCCCAGTTCCCGGATGATCGTATCCGGGTCGAGCTGGTCGCGCGTACTGCTCATGCGTCGGGCCGGGTGGTCTCGATCGACGGGCGCTTCGCGAACTCGGTGAACCAGGCCGCGAGCTTCGGGTATGCGTCCCGCCAGTCGATATCGGCAAATCGGAAGTCCCGGTAGCCCAGCGCGCACGCAACGGCGATCTGTCCCATCGTCACGGGGCCGTCCAGGTCCGCGGCTTCCGCCTCAAGCTGCGTCAGCGCGGCTCCGACGGAAAGCTCCTGCCGGTCCACGAAGGTCTGCGAGGCGGCGTCGCCTTCGTGGAACATGATCTCCATGCGCGCGTGGACCGAGGCGTCGAGAATGCCGTCGGCGGCTGCCAGCTGACGCAGCGCCGTCCATCGGTCGGGCCCCGGGTCCGGGAAGATGCGCGTGTCGCCCCGGGCGTCGAGATATTCGCACACGATGTTCGACTGATAGAGCGGCGGCCCGTCGTCGCGGACCAGTGCGGGCACCTTTCCGACAGGGTTGATCTCGCGGTAGCCGGCCGGGTCGGCCTAGGGGTCGATCGCCTGCATCTCGATCCTTTCGGCCAGGCCGGTTTCGATGGCGGCGGCGCGCGCCTTGCGGGCGTAGGGCGACGCGACGGAGTAGATCAGCTTCATCGGTTTCTCCGCTGTACGAACGGGTTCGGGCAATTGGGTGACGGGACTATACGTACGGGCGGCGTGGCGCACCACGTGTGCTAACGTCGCCGCCATGTCACTCGACGTCGTCGATCTGCGGGATTTCTACAACACGCCGCTGGGCGTTGCCGCCCGGCGGATGATCCACCTTCAGCTGCGCGCAACCTGGCCGGACGTCACGGGAATGCGAATGCTCGGGATCGGGTATCCCAGTCCCTACCTCGGGCCGTTCCAGGATCAGGCCGAGCGCGTCGTCGGCCTGATGCCCGCGCGGGGCGGGGTGCTGGCATGGCCGGCGCCGGACACCGGGTCCGCGAACCTGACGACCATTGCGCGCGACGACGAAATTCCGCTCGGCGATCTTTCGGTGGACCGCATCGTGATGGTCCATGCGCTCGAATATGCCGAGAGCACCAGCCACCTGCTGCGCGAGATGTGGCGCATCCTGTCGGATGGCGGCCGCCTCGTGGTGGTCGTGCCGAACCGGCGCTCGATCTGGGCCCGCGCCGACCACACGCCTTTCGGGCATGGGCACCCTTACTCGACCGAACAGCTCAACCGGGTGCTGCGCCAATCGCTCTTCACACCCGTGCGCGAGGCGCGCGCGCTGTTCTTTCCGCCTTCGCGGCGGCGGTTCTGGATACATGCCGCACCCGCATGGGAGCGGCTGGGGGCACGCTGGTTCAACCCGTTGGGCGGTGCGGCGATCGTCGAGGCCACGAAGCAGATCTACGGCGGTCAGCCGGTCGGCGCGCGCGTGCGGCGGCGTGCCTATGCTCCGGTTCCCGCCGGTGCGCCTGCGTCCGCGCGGGGGATCAGCCCCGCCCGATCAGAAAGATCGCCTGCTCGGTAAGCAGGTTCGTCCACGGGCCGATGCGGGCGTTGCCGTTCACGTGGCCGCCGCCGTTGATGGTCACCGTGCGCTCGGCCGCGAGCCCCAGCTCGTCCAGCAGGGCCGTGAAGTCCGTCAGGGTGAAGAAACGGATGTTCGGCGTCTCGTACCAGTTGTGGGGCAGGCTTCGTGACACCGGGCTG
>JAYPUG010000051.1:8959-9961 GCA_038133965.1 Rhodospirillaceae bacterium
CGATGTGCGCACCCGCCAGTAGCCGAAGTTGGGGAAGCTGACGACGGCGCGCTGGCCGATGCGCAGCATCTCGCTGAGCACGCCCTTCACGTCGAAGATCGCGGGCAGCGTCTGCGACAGGATGACGTAGTCGAACGCATTGTCGGGATAGTTTCCCAGGTCGGTCTGGGCATCGCCCTGGACCACTGCGAGGCCGCGTGAGACGCAGACGTTCACGCCCTCCTGGCTCAGTTCGATCCCCCGGCCATCGACCTGGCGGTTCGCGACCAGCAGGTCGAGAAGCACGCCGTCGCCGCAGCCGACGTCGAGCACGCGGCTGCGCGGCGCGATCATGTCGGCGATCAGCTCCTGATCGACGCGGACCCGCGAGGCGTCCCGTGTTTCGGTCCGGTTCATGGTCAGGCGGTTTCGCTTGCGAGGCGGCGCTGGTCGGCTGCGCCGCGCAGAAAACCCGAAAGGATGCGGAAGAACTCCGGCTCATCCAGCAGGAAGGCGTCGTGGCCGGAATCGGTCTCGATCTCGACGAAGCTGACCGAAGCGGCGACGGCATTCAGCGCGTGGACGATGCTTCGTGACTCGCTCGTCGGAAACAGCCAGTCGGAGGTGAAGCTGACGAGACAGAACCGGACGGGAGAGTCCTCGAACGCGGCCGGAAGGTTGTCGCCATGCTCGGCGGCCAGGTCGAAATAGTCCATCGCCCGGGTGATGTAGAGATAGGAGTTCGCGTCGAAGCTTTCGACGAACGAACGGCCCTGGTGGCGCAGATAGCTCTCGATCTGGAAGTCGGCGTCGAAGCCGAACGTCACCGCCTGTCGGTCCTGCAGGTTGCGTCCGAATTTCGTGTGCAGTGCGGAGTCCGACAGGTAGGTGATGTGCGCGGCCATGCGCGCGACCGCAAGGCCGCGCTCGGGCTTCACGTCGTCGGCGTAATAGTCACCGCCACACCAGTTCGGGTCCGCCATGATCGCCTGGCGACCGACCTCGTGGAACGCGATGTTCTGG
>JAYPUG010000052.1:0-2538 GCA_038133965.1 Rhodospirillaceae bacterium
CCGTAGGACATGAACGCACCCTGGTAGCCGGCCACGCGGCTGCGTTCCTCGCCTGTGAAATAGTCGCCGACCAGCGCCGTCACGCTGGTCATGATTCCCGCCAGGAAGATTCCAAGAAGGGCACGGCTGGCGATCAGCAAATGGATCGATTCGATGAACAGCCCCGCGATGCCGAACAGGCCATAGCACAGCGTCGAGACGATCAGGACGTTGCGCCGGCCGTATCGATCCACCACGAATCCGACGAAGGGGCCGGACAGGGCGATGAACAGCATGGGCATGGTCAGGACCATGCGCGAGAGCAGTTCCGCATTTCCGATATGCGCGTAGTCGGCCTGCAGCGCAGGCAGTCCCGGGGCGATAGCGCTGGGCGCGAGGAAGGCGAGCCCGCTGGTCAGCAGGACTGTCCACAGCCGCAGGCGCCGGCGCGCGGCAACCGGCGCGCGGACGTGATCGGGGATCAACGGCGCAGGCGCGATCTTGTCAGTGTCCGGCGGGTTGGCGGGCACGTGCCCGGTGATCCTCGGCCAGCAGCGAAAACAGCAAATGGTCCTGCCAGGCGCCCCGAATCTTCAAATATTTCCGCGCATAGCCGTCCTCGGAGAAGCCGCGGCCGAGAAGCAGGGCCCGGCTCGCCTCGTTGGTCGGCAGGCAGGCCGCCTCGACCCTGTGCAGCCCGATATCGGCAAAGCAGAAATCGAGCAGCAGGCCCAGCGCCTCGCTCATGTAGCCCTTGCCGGCGTGGGCCTCGCCGATCCAGTAGCCGAGCGTGCCGCATTGCGCGACACCGCGCCGCACATTCGACAGGCTGATGCCGCCGAGCAGATCGTTATTCGAGCGATCGAACACGAACATCGAATAGCCGGTGTCGTTGCGCCAGTCGCTGGCATAGCGGGGGAGGCGCCGGTGGAAGGCGTCGCGACTCAGCGCGTCGGACGGCCGGGTCGGCTCCCAAGGCTCCAGGAACCGGCGACTTGCCGCGCGCACCTCTGCATAGGCGCGCCAGTCGCGCTCGACCGGCGGGCGCAGAAACGTGCGCGCACCCTCGAGCCGGACGCTCGATGCGTTCGCCGCAAGGGATCGAAACAGTCTCATCCGGCCCGACCCCGACTCACTCACGCCACCAGGCGGCGGCTGATCCCCTCGAACGATTCCATGCCCGTCACCGGGCCGACGCTGGCGAGGCTCGGGACCGATGCGAAGGTCCGTTCCGCGACATCGGCCAGCGCCTCGCGCGTCACGCCCTCGATCTTCGCGACCAGTTCGTCCACGGGGACGACGCGATCATACAGCAACATCTGCTGGCCTGCCCGCTCGCTGCGCGCGCCGGTGGATTCCATGCCCATCAGGAGGTTCGACTTGAGCTGGACACGGGCCCGCTCGATCTCGTCCTCGGAAAGCGAGCCCGCGAGCCGCGCGATCTCGCCGCAGAGCGCGGGCACGAACTCGTCGAGCAGCTCCGCACCCGTGCCGGCATAGATGCCGAGGACGCCGTTGTCGGAGAACGCGGACACGAAGGTGTCGATCGAATAGACAAGCCCGCGGCGTTCGCGGATTTCCTGGAACAGGCGCGATGACATCCCGCCGCCGAACAGGTTTGAAAGCACGGAAAGCGCATAGTACTCGTCGGTGCCGACCGGCGCACCCCGAAAGCCCATGACGAGATGCACCTGTTCGAGGTCCCGCGCCTCGCGCGCGTCCCCGCCCGCATACTGTGCGGACCCCAGCGGTTCGGGGGACCCTGCCGGCACGTCCGCCAGGTGCTCTCCGGCGAGTGCCACGAGCGCGTCGTGATCGACGTTCCCCGCCGCCGCCAGAACGAGTGCGCCCCCACGGTAGTGCCGCCCATGGAAACCGACCAGCGCATCGCGCGGCATGCCGCCGACAATCTCGGGCCGGCCCAGAACCGGACGGCCAAGAGGCTGATCGGGGAACGCAATCCCCTGGAACAGGTCGAAGACGACATCGTCAGGCGTGTCGTGTGCCTGTCCGATCTCCTGCAGCACGACCGATCGCTCGCGGGTGAGCTCGCCTTCGTCGAACAGGGAATTGCACAGGATATCGGCAATGACATCGATCGCCAGCGCCACATCGTCCTTGAGCACCTTGGCGTAGTACGCCGTCACCTCGCGCGCCGTGTAGGCGTTGATGTGTCCGCCCACGCTCTCGACCGCCTCGGCAATCTGCTGGGCCGACCGCCGGGCCGTGCCCTTGAAAAGCATGTGCTCCAGCAGGTGTGCGACGCCGTTCACCTCTGCCGTTTCGTAGCGTGCGCCGGCACGCACCCAGATGCCCACCGAAGCCGACTCGACGGACGGCATGTGATCGCTGACGACGCGCACACCGTTGTCGAGCGTGGTGATGCGCACGCTGCTCATCCGCGCGCCCCATTGCCCAGGATGGCCGCACGTTCGCGCACATAGGCACGCATCGCGTCGAAATCGTTGGCGATCGTGTCCGCCCGCTCCGCGCGTGCAAAAAGGTCCGACATGTGGGCCGGCAACGCGGGCCGCACGCCCGTCGCCCTCTCGACCGCGT
>JAYPUG010000052.1:2548-9411 GCA_038133965.1 Rhodospirillaceae bacterium
ATGCGCGGTCGCAAGCACGACCCGCTTGTGGCCGTCATCCCCGCACTTGCGCGCCGCCCCGATGCCGACCGCCGTGTGCGGATCGACGAGCATCCCCGTCTGCTCGTGGACCTGGCACATGATCTCGAGCGTCTCGGCGTCGTCCAGGCGTTCGGCATCGAACAGGGCGCGGGCACTCTCGCTGAGCGCGAGACCGTCGGGCAGCCTGCCATCCTCGCGGAATGTCCGCAGCAGCCCGGCGACCGCCTCCCCGTCGCGATCCAGCAGCTCGAAGAGCAGGCGTTCGAAGTTGCTCGACACCTGGATATCCATGCTGGGCGACAGCGTCGGCTCCACACCCGCGATGGACATGTCGCCCTGCGCGAAGAACCGGTAGAGGATGTCGTTGCGGTTCGAGGCGACGACGAGCCGCCCCACCGGCAGGCCCATGCGGTGCGCCACGTAGGCCGAATAGACATTGCCGAAGTTTCCGGTCGGCACGACGAACGAGATGCTTCGGTCCGGCGCGCCGAGCTGCGCGGCGGCCGCGAAGTAATATGCCGTCTGGCCCATCACACGCGCCCAGTTGATCGAGTTGACGGCGGACAGCCCCAGTTCGTCACGCAGCCCTTCGTCGGCGAACAGCGCTTTCACCATGTCCTGGCAGTCGTCGAAGGTGCCGGCGAGCGCGATGTTGTGCACGTTCGCCGCATCCACCGTCGTCATCTGTCGGCGCTGCACATCCGACACCCGGCCCTCGGGGTGAAGCATGAAGATGTCCAGATTGTCGCGGTCCCGGCAGGCCTCGATCGCGGCCGAGCCGGTGTCCCCCGACGTCGCACCGACGATGGTGATGCGTTCGCCGCGTTTCGCCAGCGCGTGTTCGAACAGGCGTCCGACGAGCTGCAACGCGAAATCCTTGAAGGCCAGCGTGGGGCCGTGAAACAGCTCGAGCAGCCAGGTGTTCCGGTCGATCTGGCGCAGCGGCGCCACCGCGGGATGACGAAACCCGGCATAGGCCTCGTCCACCAGCGCCGCCAGGTCCGCGTCGCCGATATGCTCTTCCTCGATGAAGCGGCGGACGATCCGGAACACGATCTGCGGATAGGAAAGTCCCTCGAGCGCACGGATGTCGTCCGCGGGCACCGACGGCCACGACGCAGGCACATAGAGCCCGCCGTCGCGTGCGAGTCCGCTCAACAGGACGCCCTCGAACCCGAGCTCGGGCGCAGAGCCTCTGGTGCTTACATACTGCACTGCTGCATCCTTCGTGAAAGGCGCGCTAACCTATCCAACGGCCTATGGCGAGACAAGAACGCGCTCAGGCCGTGCCGAGATAGCGCGTGCGCAGATGTTCCAGGAAGATCCTAGGGTTCAGGGGCTCGCCCGTCGCCTCGCGAAGCAGCGCATCCGCCGTCAGCGAAGACCCCTTCCCGTGGATGTTCTCACGCAGCCATTCGAAAAGCGGCGAAAGCCGTCCGGCGGCGATGTCGGCATCCATATCCGGCAGCGCGCGCCGCGCCGCGCGGAATATCTGTGCCGCCGCCATCGCGCCCAGCGTGTAGGTGGGGAAATAGCCGAAGGCGCCCGACGGCCAGTGAACGTCCTGCAGACAGCCCAGACGGTCGTCGGGCGGCGTGATACCGAGCAGTTCGCGCATGCCATCGTTCCACGCACCCGGCAGGTCCGCCAATGCCAGGTCGCCCGACAGCAGCGCACGCTCAAGCCGGTAGCGCAGAACAATGTGGAGCGGATAGGTCGCCTCGTCGGCATCGACCCGGATGAAGTCCGGTTGGACTTTCGTATAGAGCCTGTAGAGATTGTCCACATCCCACCCGGCCCCCGACCCGTCGAGCGCGCGCTGCATGTGCGGCAGCGCGAAGGCGAGGAAGGGCCGAGAGCGGCTGACCTGCATCTCGACCAGCAGCGACTGGCTTTCGTGGATCGCCATGCCGAGCGCGCCGCCCACTGGCTGGTAGCGCCAATCCTCCGGCAGCCCGATCTCGTAGAGGGCGTGTCCTGTCTCGTGCAGCACGCCCATCAGGGATTCCGTGAAGTCTTCCTCATTGTATCGGGTGGTGATGCGCACATCCCCGGCCGCACCGCCGCAGAAGGGATGATGGCTGACATCGAGGCGGCCGCGCTCGAAATCGAAGCCCATGACCTCCATCAGTTGCGCACCAAGCGCGCGCTGCGCCGGCACCGGGAACGGCCCCTCGGGCACGATCGGTTCGGGCTGTGCGGCCTGTCTCTCCACGATTTCGGAGACCATCTCCGGCAGGACCGACGCAAGTTCGCCGAACAGCGGATCGAGATCCGCGGTCCGCGTTCCCGCCTCGAACTCGTCGAGCAGGGCGTCGTAGGGCGCGAGATCGAGCGCGTCTGCGCGCGCCGCCGCGATTTCGCGCACCAGCGTCAGCACTTCTTCCAGCGCGGGCTGCAGGTAGGCAAAGTCGTTGTCTTCGCGCGCGCGCCGCCAGCGCAGCTCACACACCGAATTCGCCCGCGCCGCCGCTTCCACCAGGTCGCCCGGAACCGCAATCGCGCGGGCATGAGCGCGCCGCATCTCGCGCAGGTTCGCGGTGTCCCAGGGGTCTCCCAGGCCTGCATCCTTGGAAGCCGCCAGCCCGTCGGCGACCAGCGGATCGACGAGGAGCTCGTGGCGAAGGACGCTCAAGGCCGCGATCTGTTCCGCGCGCCCGTCGGCGCTGCCCTCCGGCATGGTCGTCGCCTGGTCCCAGTCGAGGATGCCCAGCGCATCCTCAATCAGGCCGATCCGCCGGAAGCGGCTTTTGAGGCTGTCGTAGGCTCTGCCCGACATGTTCACATTCACGACACTCATGTTTCGTCCCGTTTGAGGTGGAAGATCACGAAGATGACAGCCAGAACGAGAGCGAGCGCGTACCAGGTGACTGCGTATTCGAGGTGCGAGTTGCGCAGGTTGATATCCGGCACCGAACCCTGTGGAAACGCGTCCGGCACGTACGCGCCGGGCCCTGCCTGCACGTAGAATCCGACCGGTCCGCCGAGCCCCGCGGCGGCCAGCATGCCGGCTTCGTCGAGGAAGAACCAGTTGTTGCGGTCCGGCTCATTGTCGGGAACGAAGGCCCCCTGCCCGGCATAGATCCGGACGAACCCGTCGATCGCCGCCGGCCCCGGCGCGCCCGGCTCCAGGTCGCCGAGCATGGCAACCGGCATCCAGCCCCGGTCCACCATGACGGTGCCCTGCCCGTCCGCTAGTTCCACTGGCACGACCAAGTGTCCGCCCGCTGCGCCGTTGCGCACTCGGTTGTGCAGCCGCATGGCCAGGTCGTTGCGCAGATCGCCCCGAACCGTGACAGGCCGGTACTCGATCTCTGCCAGCGCACCTGCATCGCGCGCGGCCAGCGCTTCCGTCAGCCCGACGGGTGGTGCCGCGATGCGCGCGGCCCGCGTCTCGATCAGGTTGTTCTTCCAGTGGAGCCGCTGGACCTGCCAGGTGCCGAGCGCAACCAGGACGATCAGCGCGGGGACCACGACCACGGTCGCCCAGAATGTTGGCCGGAAACGCAATCTGTTCATCGCCCCAAAAGGCTAGCGCGTCGTATCGGCATCATCGACATTGTGTTTGAACTGCTGGGCGATCAACCAGGCCTTCAATATCCGCATCAGCACGATCGAGCCGACCAGAATCAGCGGAATCCAGATGACGAAGTGGACCCAGATCGCCGGCTCGAATGTGAACTGGAACCAGGCAGCGAGCGGAAGGATCAACGCACTGTACAGAACGATAACGAAGAACGCCGCGCCGTCGTCGGCGTTGAGCCGCCCGTAGTCGAAATCGCAGGCCGTGCAGCGCTCGGCCAGCTTGAGCAGACCGTCATAGAGCTTGCCCCGCCCGCAACGCGGGCATGCACAACGAAGCCCCGTCGCGACACTCGATTGACGCGGGAAATACGCCTCGTTCATGCGCGCCGTCCGCTCAGGCGAAGGTGCCCCAGACATAGACGAAGCAGAACAGGAACAGCCACACCACGTCGACGAATTGCCAGTACCAGGCCGCTGCCTCGAAGCCGAATTGATGATCCTTCTTGAAGTGGCCCTTGGCGCAGCGCCACCAGCACACGGCCAGGAACGCCGTACCCACGATGACGTGGAAACCGTGGAAACCCGTGGCCATGAAGAAGGTCGAGGGATAGATGCCGTCGCCGAACCCAAAGGGCGCATGCGCGTACTCGAACACCTGCGCGCAGGTGAAGAGAACACCCAGGAACACGGTCCAGCCGAGCATCTTCGTCGCGTGCTTCATGTTGCCCTCACGGATGTCGTGATGGGCCCAGGTCACCGTGAAACCGGAGGTCAGCAGGATCAGCGTGTTCAGCAGCGGCAGGTCGAACGGATTGAAGGTATCGATGCCCACCGGCGGCCAGACCGAACCCGATGCCTCCTTGGGGAACAGGCTGGCGTCG
Organism: Rhodospirillaceae bacterium; assembly: GCA_038133965.1. GTDB lineage: Bacteria > Pseudomonadota > Alphaproteobacteria > UBA6615 > UBA6615 > JAYPUG01. The sequence goes on from JAYPUG010000052.1 coordinate 6,976, forward strand.
AAGAAGGCCCAGAACCAGGCCGAGAAGAACATCACCTCGGAGATGATGAACAGCGCCATGCCGTAGCGCAGGCTGAGCTGCACCACCTTGGTGTGCACCTTCTGGAACGTGGCCTCGTCTATCACGTCGCGCCACCAGCCCATCATCGTCGCCATGCCGATTATCAGCCCCGGCGCGACCGTCCACAGGCCGATCGTCTCGAAGAAGCCCTCGAGGCCCGTGCCGAGGACGCTCGGATGCATGAAGATCACCAGCCCGACCGCCATGAGCAACGCGCCGATCGAGCCCACGATGGGCCACTGGCTCGGCTCGACCAGGTGATAGGGGTGGTTACCGTGTCCGTGATCGTCGTGTGCGTGATCGCTCATCGTCTCGTCTCGCTGGGTTGCCGGTGTGCCGGTCTTCGGATTGGTTTCAGTTGACGCTGGTTTCGCCGCCGTCCGCGAGGGCAGCTGCCTTACGTTCGGCATCGGCCTCGCGGTCGCGGAAGAAGGTATAACTCAGGGTGACGGTCCTGACGTCATCGAGGTTCGGATCCTCGGCAATCGCGGGATCGACAAAGAACGTGACGGGCATCTGCACCGTTTCGCCCGGCTCCAGCGTCTGCTCCGTGAAGCAGAAACACTCGATCTTGACGAAGTAGGGTGCCGCCTTGAGCGGGGTAACGTTGAAGGTTGCGGTGCCGGTCACCGCCTCCGAATGGCGGTTCGTCGCCTCGAAGAAGGCCAGCCCGGACTCGCCCACCTTAATCGAAACCGAGCGCTGCACGGGCTTGAAGCGCCAGTCGAGCGCCGGTTCGATGTCGGAGTTGAAGCGTACGGTAACCGGACGTTCGATGACCGCGTCAGCCTCCGGCGCGCTTGCCTCGACCAGAGGAGCACCGGCAAAACCGAACTTCTGGCAGAAGGCGCGGTAGGCGGGCACCGTCGCATAGGCGAAGCCGTTCATCGCGATGATCACGCCGATCAGACCCGCAAAGACGTAGCGGTTGCGCTTGCGGCGGCGCGTACGGATGTCGTCGATGCTCATCCCAGCAGCCCCGCACGCGCAATGAAGACGAGATAGAAGATCACGATCAGACCGCCGATGACGGCCAGCATCGCGTAGTTCTTGCCCCGCTGTTCGCGGTGGCGCGCGCTGTATTCGCGCTTCGCCATCACAGGCTCAGCCCCCTGAACCCGAGCAACGCGTCCACCAGGAGCAGCGCGAAAATCAGAAACAGGTAGAGGATCGAGAAACCGAACATCTGGCGCGCACGGCGGTCCTCCGCGGCATCGGCCTCGCGCAGCACCGCCACGGCGCTTGCGACGAAGACCAGGCCGAGGATTCCGGCGCCCGCGGCATAGAGCAGGCCCGCAGCGCCCAGCGCCCATGGCACCAGGCTTACGGGCACGAGGGCGAGCGTATAGGCCAGCATCTGGCGCTTGGTCACCGCCCGGCCGGCCACCACCGGCAACATCGGAATGCCCGCGCGGGCATAGTCCCCGCTGCGATAGAGCGCGAGCGCCCAGAAGTGCGGCGGCGTCCAGAGGAAGATGATCGCAAACAGTGCCAGCGAAACGGCGCTCACGTCCCCGGTCACGGCCGCCCAGCCGATCATCGGCGGGAATGCACCCGCTGCGCCGCCGATCACGATGTTCTGGGGCGTGCGGCGCTTCAGCCAGACCGTATAGACGAACACGTAGAACAGGATCGCTGCCGCAAGTAGGCCCGCCGCGACCAGGTTCGTCGCAAACGCCATGAGCAGGACCGAGAACACCGCCAGGATCGTCGCGAAGACGAGCGCATCGTTCGGCGCGACGCGCCCGGCCGGGATAGGCCGGTTCGAGGTACGCGACATGACCGCGTCGATATCGCGCTCGTACCACATGTTGACCGCACCGGCCGCGCCCGACCCGACGGCAATGCACAGGATCGCGACGGCCGCCAGCAGCGGGTGGATACCTCCGGGCGCGACGAACAGGCCGACCGCACCCGAGAAGACGACGAGCGTCATCACCCGCGGCTTGAGCAGCGCGACAAAATCGGACACGCGCGAACCGCCCGCAACCGGCAGCGCGGCTCCGTCGGCCCGTGTGAGGTATCCGGCGTCAGCCAAGTCCGCTCTCCGTCAACGCACCCGCGACCGGCCTAGTGGGCCGGCGCCGGCTTGATCTCGGGCAGTTCCTCATGGGTGTGATGCGGCGCGGGAGAGTCCACCGTCCACTCGAGCGTGGTCGCACCCTCGCCCCACGGGTTCGCCTCGACCCGGCGACCCGAGGTGAACATCTGGGCCAGGACGATCAGGAAGATGATCACCCCGAAACCGGAGATGTACGACCCCCACGAGGACACCTCGTTCCATCCCGCATAGGCGTCGGGATAGTCGGGGTAGCGGCGCGGCATGCCGGCCAGACCGAGGAAGTGCTGCGGAAAGAAGGTCAGGTTGACACCGAT
>JAYPUG010000052.1:9421-9839 GCA_038133965.1 Rhodospirillaceae bacterium
CCCCACATCTTGCCCGACCAGTAGTAGAAGCCCGCGAATATGCCGAACACGGCGCCCAGGCTGAGCACATAGTGGAAATGGGCGACCACGTAGTAAGTGTCGTGCAGCGCCAGGTCGATGCCCGCGTTCGACAGGACGACGCCGGTAACACCGCCCACGGTGAACAGGAAGATGAAGCCGACGGCCCACAGCATGGGCGTGTCCATCCGCACCGATCCGCCCCACATGGTGGCGATCCACGAGAAGATCTTCACGCCGGTCGGCACCGCGATGACCATGGTCGCGACGGTGAAATAGACCCGCGTGTCGACGTCCAGGCCGACCGTATACATGTGGTGCGCCCACACGATGAAGCCGACGAACCCGATCGCGACCATGGCGTAGGCCATGCCGAGGTAGCCGAACACCGGCTTCTTCG
>JAYPUG010000053.1:0-798 GCA_038133965.1 Rhodospirillaceae bacterium
GTTCGTGATGGAGGCCTGGGGCAAGGACCAGTCGGTCGGCGACAAGGTGATGATGCTGGCGGACGGCTCTGCGGCGTTCACCAAGCAGATCGGCATGGAGCTCGATCTCGTCGATCGCGGGCTCGGCGTCCGCAGCCAGCGCTTCGCGATGATCGTCGATGACGGCACCGTCACCGACGTGTTCCTCGACGAGGCCGGCGCGTTCGAGGCGAGCTCGGCGGAGAACGTGCTCGAGAACCTCTAGGAGTTTCGGAATTCCGACGACGACGGGGGCCTCGCGGCCCCCGTTTTCGTTTTTCCTGCCTTCGTTCAGCGCACCGTTTCGACCGCCAAACGGGCGAGTTCGTCGGCCCGTTCGTTTTCCGGGTGACCGGCATGGCCCTTGACCCAGTGCCAGTCGATCTCGTGCGGCGCCATCGCGGACTGCAGGCGTTGCCACAGGTCCACGTTCTTGACCGGCTTCTTGGCCGCCGTCTTCCAGCCGTTGCGCACCCAGTTGTGAATCCACTTGGTGATGCCGTCGCGCACATAGGTCGAGTCCGTGTGCAGGTCCACCCGCGACGGGCCCTTCAGCGTCTCCAGCGCGACGATTGCGGCCATAAGTTCCATGCGGTTGTTCGTCGTCTCGGCCTCGCCGCCGGAGAGTTCCTTTTCATGTGCGCCGGCGCGCAGGATCGCGCCCCAGCCGCCGGGTCCCGGATTGCCAGAGCACGCTCCGTCCGTGAAGATCTCCACCTGCGGGCGTGCTGTCATCCGCTTACATCCGCGAAATCGATGCCGTAGTCGGCGGGGCCGTCC
>JAYPUG010000053.1:808-9821 GCA_038133965.1 Rhodospirillaceae bacterium
TGGAAGCGAAGGCGGGCGAGGAACTGCATCGGGTCCTTAGGGCGCACCAGCGCCGACGGGTCGTGGTTGATCCAGTCGTAGAGCCGCGTCAGCAGGAACCGCAGTGCGCTGCCGCGCGCGAGGATCGGCAGCGCATCGTACTCCGCATGGCCGAGCGGGCGGACCGATGCGTAGCCGCGCAGCAGCGCCCGGGCCTTGGTCACGTTGAGGCTGGCATCGGCCTCGAAGCACCAGGCGTTGATGCAGATCGCGAGATCGTAGGCGAGCGCATCGTTGCACGCGAAATAGAAGTCGATGAAGCCGGAGAACTCGGCCCCCAGGAAGAAGACGTTGTCGGGGAACAGGTCGGCATGGATGATTCCGTCGGGCAGGTCCATAGGCCAGGCCGCCGAAACCTCGGCAAACTCATCCTCGATCAGTTCGGCGAGGCCGGCCGAAACGGCGTTGGCGCCCGCACGCGTGGAATCCGCGAGCTGGCGCCAGCTCTCGACCGACATGTCGTTCCTTCGATGGCCCTCGAACCCGGCGGCTGCGGCGTGCATGTGCGCGAGCGCGGCACCCACGCGCGAACAATGGTCCGGCGTCGATTTGCGCGGCCACATGCCCGAGAGGAATGAAACGATCGCGGCCGGACGGCCCGCCAGCGTGCGCAGCGCCTCGCCGTCGCGCCCGTGGATCGGCGTCGGGCAGGGGAAGCCCGTCTCGGCAAGATGGTCCATCAATCCCAGGAAATAGGGTAGATCGCCAGGATCAACGCGCTTTTCGTACAGCGTCAGGATGTAGCTTTCCGGCGGCTGGTCTTCACTGCGCACCGTCTGGAGCAGGTAGTTGGAGTTCTCCACACCCTCGGCGATGCCCTTGTACGAAACCACTTCGCCGATATCGTATTCGGCGAGGAAGGCGCGCAAATCGTCGTCGGAGACTTCGGTATAGACGGCCATGGCTTATGCGGTCAGCGCGCGCGGCAGGTTGAAGTGCACGTTCTCCTCGCGCACGGTCACCTGCTCGACCGACACATCGTAGCGCTCACGGCAGGCGGCAACGAATTCCTCGACCAGGACTTCGGGAGCGGAGGCCCCGGCGGACAATCCCAGCGTCCGGCACGCGGCGAACCGCGCCCAGTCCATGGCACTCGCGCGTTCGACCAGCGCCGCATCGGGGCAGCCCGCCCGCAACGCCACCTCGACCAGCCGGTTCGAATTGGATGAGTTCGGCGCACCGATGACGATCATCGCGTCGCAACGGCGCGCGATGGCCTTCACGGCCTCCTGCCGGTTGGTCGTCGCGTAGCAGATGTCTTCCGAGCCGGGCTCGGCGATATCGGGATAGCGCGCCTTCAGCGCGTCCACGATGGCCGCCGTGTCATCGACCGACAGGGTGGTCTGGGTGACGCATGCGAGCGGCGTGGCCGTGTCGAGGTCCAGTGCCGCGACATCCTCGACCGTTTCGACCAGGGTGATGGCGCCCTCGGGCAGCTGGCCCATGGTGCCGATCACCTCGGGGTGGCCGGCATGACCGATCAGCAGGATGTGTCGCCCGGAACGCCGCTGGTGCTGGGCCTGGTTGTGCACCTTGCTGACCAGGGGACAGGTCGCGTCCAGATAGAACAGGTCGCGCCGCTCCGCCTCGGCCGGAACCGATTTCGGGACCCCGTGCGCGGAAAAGATGACCTTCGCGTCGTCGGGCACCTCCGACAGTTCGTCGACGAAGATCGCGCCCTTGGCCTCGAGGTCCTCGACCACATAGCGGTTGTGCACGATCTCGTGACGGACATAGATCGGCCGCCCGAACCGCTCCAGCGCCTGCTCGACAATCTGGATTGCGCGGTCCACGCCCGCACAGAAACCGCGCGGTTCCGCGAGCAGGATCGTCAATGGGGGCTTGGACATGGCGCAGGTCCGCCGGGCGGTTCGTTAGAGGCGGCGAGCCTTGTTCTCGCTTCGCCGCTCTCGTAAGTTCGTTGCGCGGCCCGATGCCGTGCGGACCGGTATTATCCCAGTGCCCCGGCGCGGCGCAAGACGACGGAGGAAGCGTTGGCAAAGCCTGAAATCGCCCAGAAGGAACCCATCGCGATCGACGTGATCCCGGGCCGCAAGTACTGGTGGTGCGTGTGCGGCCGCTCGAAGAAGCAGCCCTTCTGCGACAGCGCCCACAAGGGAACCGATTTCAAGCCCATTATGTTCGAGACCGACGAGGCACAAACCGTCTGGTTCTGCTGTTGCAAGCAGTCGGGCGACAAGCCGTTCTGCGACGGCACGCACAACACGCTTTGATCGGCGTGGTCCGGAAGCCCATGCACCTGTTTTTCCCGGCGCGCCTCCGGATCGGCCTGGCCGCGCTGGCTGTCTTCGCGCTCGCGGCCTGCGAGACGGACAAGCGGCCGCCGCCGCCCTGTCCCGACATCGTGATCGTCAAGGATGCCTCGGATCTCACCCTGTTCCGTGAGGGGCCAGGGCGCGATCTGACCGATGTGGTGCTCGAGGCCCAGATCGTTGAGTTCCGCGGCTTCTGCGAAACCGATCTGGACGACGATACGGGCACTGGCGAGGTGGTCGTGGAGATGGAACTGATCCTCAGCGCGACGCGCGGCCCGGCGAACACGACGCGTGACGGGAGCATGCGCTACTTTGTGGCCATCGCGGACAGCGAGGAGAACATCCTCGCGCGCGAGGAATTCGATACGGCCGTCGCGTTCGAGGGCAACCGGAACCGCGTGGCATTCCTGGAGGAACTGACCCAGACGATCCCGCTGAAACGCGGCGAACTGGGCGATGCCTACAACATCTTCATCGGCTTCCAGCTTTCCGACGACCAGCTCCGCTACAACCTGCAGAAGCGCGGGCGCTAATCCACAGGCCACGTGGTTGACTCCCATCCCCTGCCGGATAGGGTCAATGAAGGAGTGCGGCCCGAGTCGCGCTTCGGACGCGTAACGACAACGTCAGGAGACCCCAGCGGGAGAGACCGGCTGCGTGCCGGCGCCGAAGGAGCAACCGCCCCGGAAACTCTCAGGCAAAAGGACCGCAAGGGGGATGGCACTCTGGAAAGCAGGCCCGGCGTCGCGTTCGCCGGCCTCACCGAAGGAGTAAGCCCGGAAACGGTTTCGCCGGGTGAATCTCTCAGGTTCTGAGACAGGGTGGGGCAGGCGGCAGGTGCCGCCGACCACGGTTCCGACCGGGAGGCCCCATGGTGAGTGCGACAGACGCAGAACTAAGACAAACGCCGTTGCTCGGCCTGCATGTGGATCTTGGCGCGCGCATGGTCCCGTTCGCGGGCTACGCCATGCCCGTGCAGTATCCCGACGGGATCATCGCCGAACACACCTGTACCCGTACCGCCGCCGGCCTGTTCGACGTGTCGCACATGGGCCAGGCGATCCTGCGCGGCGATGACCCGGCGGCGGCCTTCGAGGCGCTGGTGCCCGGGGATATTGCCGGGCTCGGCGTCGGGAAGATGCGCTACTCGCTGCTGCTCAACGATGCGGGCGGCATCCGCGACGACCTGATGGTGACGCGGATCGAGGAGGATGAGCGTCCGGCGCTGTTCCTTGTCGTCAACGCCGCCTGCAAGGACGCGGACTTTGCACATATTGCGGAAGCGCTGTCGGGACAGGCGGAACTGGAGATCCTCGCGGGTCGCGCGCTGATCGCGTTGCAGGGCCCGAAGGCCGAGGCGGCGCTGGCCAATATCGCTCCCGCCTGCCGCGAGCTCTTCTTCCTGGAGGGCGCGGACATGGAGGTCGGCGGTGTGCCTGCCGTCGTCACGCGGTCAGGCTACACCGGTGAGGACGGGTTCGAACTCTCGGTGCCCGCCCATGCCGCGGAAGGCATCGCCCGCACCCTGCTGGATCACCCGGAGGTCGCACCGGTAGGGTTGGGCGCGCGGGATTCGCTGCGGCTCGAGGCCGGGCTCTGTCTTTACGGCCACGACATCGACACCGAAACGACACCGGTCGAGGCCGGGCTTTCCTGGGTCATCGGCAAGCGTCGGCGCGAGGCGGGGGATTTTCCCGGCGCCGGGGTGATCCTTGAACAGATCGCAGCGGGGCCGTCCCGCAAGCGTGTGGGCCTGTTGCCCGAGGGCCGTGCGCCCGTGCGTGAGGGCGCGGTGATCCGCGACGCGGACGGCACCGAGAGCGGCACGGTCACCAGTGGCGGGTTCGGGCCCAGCCTCGAACGCCCCGTGGCCATGGGCTACGTCGCCGCGGACCGGGCCGCACCCGGGACCGAGCTGGAAATCGAACTGAGAGGCCGGACGGTCGCCGCAGAGGTGGCGGCGATGCCGTTCGTGCCCAACAACTACCGGCGCGCCGGTTAAGCGAGGAGAGAGCGATATGGCGGACCGCAAATACACCGAGGATCACGAGTGGGTGGAAGTCGATGGAGAGGCCGGCACCATCGGTATCTCCGAATACGCCCAGGAGCAGCTGGGCGACGTCGTGTTCGTGGAACTGCCCGAAACGGGAAAGATGCTCGACAAGGGCGACGAAGCCGCAGTCGTCGAATCGGTGAAGGCCGCGGCCGAGGTTTACGCGCCTGTCGGCGGCGAGGTGATCGAGGTGAACGACGCGCTCGCGGGCGACCCGTCGCTGGTGAACACCGATGCCTTCGGCGACGGCTGGTTCATGAAGCTGCGTTTGACCGATCTGTCCGAGCTCGACGAATTGATGGACGAGGACGCGTACACCAAGTTCGTGGCGGGGCTGTCCTAGCATGCGTTACCTGCCGCTCACCGACGCCGACAGGGCCGACATGCTGGCCGCGATCGGTGCGCGCTCGCTCGACGACCTGTTCGTCGATGTGCCGGAGGGTGCCCGGTTCGATGGCGGGTTCGACCTGCCCGATCACATGGCCGAGTACGAGGTGGAGCGCGAGCTTGGCGCGCTGGCGGCGAAGAACCTCTCCACGGCCGACGTGCCCAGCTTTCTGGGTGCCGGCGCCTACCGGCACCATGTCCCGGCCTCGGTGGATCACCTGGTCCAGCGTGGCGAGTTCCTGACCTCCTATACGCCCTACCAGCCGGAGATCTCGCAAGGCACGCTGCAGGCCCTGTTCGAATTCCAGACCATGGTCGCGTTGTTGACGGGCATGGATGTGGCGAACGCGTCCATGTACGACGGCGCCACGGCGTGTGCCGAGGCGGTGCTCATGGCTCGCCGGGTGACACGTCGCAACCGGGCCGTGCTTTCGGGCGGTCTGCATCCGCATTACCGCGCGGTGACCGACACCCAGTCGCGTTATGTCGATCTGGCGATCGATGCGCAAGGTGCGGATCTGGACGGGACGGAGGACCTGGTATCGTTGATCGATGCGGACACGGCCTGCGTCGTCGTCCAGACCCCGGACGTGTTCGGCCGGGTGCGTGACCTGGCGCCGCTGGCGGAGGCCTGTGCGGCGAACGGCACGCTGCTTGTCGCCGTCGTGACCGAGATCGTTTCGCTGGGTGCGCTGCGCGCACCGGGCGACATGGGCGCCGATATCGTGGTTGCCGAAGGCCAGAGCCTGGGCAACGCGCAGGGCTTCGGCGGGCCGCATGTCGGCCTGTTCGCCGCGCGCGACAAGTATGTGCGCCAGATGCCGGGTCGGCTGGCGGGCGAGACCGTCGATGAGGACGGGCAGCGCGGCTGGGTGCTGACGCTGTCCACCCGCGAGCAGCATATCCGCCGGGAGAAGGCGACCAGCAACATCTGCACTAATTCCGGTCTCTGCGCGCTGGCCTTCACGATCCACCTCTCCCTGCTGGGCGAGGACGGCTTCCGGAAGCTCGCTCTCCTCAACCATGCGCGCGCGGTGACGCTTGCGGACCGGCTGGCCGCGCTGGACGGGGTCGAGGTGGTCCCGGATGCCTTCTTCAACGAGTTCGCAGTGCGGCTTCCGCGGCCTGCGGCAGAGGTCGTTACGGCGCTGGCCGGGCAGCGAATCCTTGCGGGCGTGCCGGCCTCGCGCCTGTTCGGGTCGGGGGTGGGCGTCGATGACATACTTCTGGTCGCGGCCAGCGAGCTGACGACGGACGCGGACATGGATGCGCTCTGTGCGGGCCTGGCGGAGGTGCTGGCATGAGCACGCAGTCCAAGGATCTCGCACGCCGCGCCTCGACCTCGAATAACGCGGCGGCAGCGGAAACCGTCCTCGGCCACCAGGGGCTGCGGCTCGAGGAGCCGCTGCTCTTCGAACTCGACAACCCGGGCGCCACGGGTGTCGATCTGCCGGATGCCGGCGCGTTCGAGCCCCGGCTCGGGGGGCTGGACCGGGTGGGCGCCATCGGCCTGCCGAGCGCCAGCGAACCCGAGATCGTCCGCCATTTTACCCGCTTGTCGCAGAAGAACTACGCGATCGATATGGGCACCTATCCGCTGGGTTCGTGCACCATGAAGCACAATCCGCGGCTCAACGAGAAGATGGTGCGCCTGTCGGGTTTCGCGAACCTGCACCCGCTGCAGCCGACGGAGACGGTGCAGGGTGCGCTCGAACTCATCGATAGGCTCGCCTTCTGGCTCAAGGAGCTGACGGGCCTGCCCGCTGTCGCCATGTCGCCTGCGGCGGGCGCCCACGGCGAGTTGTGCGGCGTGATGGCGATCCGCGCCGCGCTGGATCACCGCGAGGGCGGGCCGACGACGCGCCGGCGCATCCTGGTGCCGGATTCGGCCCACGGCACGAACCCGGCGACGGCGGCCGTCTGCGGTTTCGCGGTCGATGCCATTCCGTCGGATGCGCGCGGCCGGGTGGACGTGAAGGCGTTCGCCGACAAGCTCGGTGAGGATGTGGCGGGCATCATGATCACCAACCCGAACACCTGCGGGCTGTTCGAGAACGACATGATCGAGATCGCACGGCTGATTCACGAGGCCGGCGGATACTTCTACTGCGACGGTGCGAACTTCAACGCCATCGTCGGCCGGGTGCGTCCTGGCGATCTGGGCATCGACTGCATGCACATCAACCTGCACAAGACCTTCTCGACGCCCCATGGCGGGGGCGGGCCGGGCGCGGGCCCGGTGGTCTTCTCCGATGCCCTGGCGCCCTTCGCGCCCGTTCCCTGGGTCGTCCACGGGCCCGATGGGTTCGATCTGGTGGAGCACGAAGCGGATGCGGGCGAGGCCATGCCGTTTGGCCGCCTCAAGGGCTTTCACGGCCAGATGGGCATGTTCGTGCGTGCGCTGTCCTACATCATGAGCCATGGCAGGGACGGGCTGCAACAGGTCTCGGGCGATGCCGTGCTCAACGCAAATTACGTGATGGGCCAGCTGGCGGACGTCATGACCCCGTCCTTCGAGGGGCCGTGCATGCACGAATGCCTGTTCGACGACCGGTTCCTGAAGGACACCGGCGTGACCACCCTCGATTTCGCCAAGGCGATGATCGACGAGGGCTTCCACCCGATGACCATGTATTTCCCGCTGGTTGTCCATGGCGCGATGCTGATCGAGCCGACCGAGACGGAATCGAAGCGCGAGCTGGACGATTTCATCGCCGTGGTGCGCCGCCTGGTGGAGCGGGCGAAGGCGGGCGAGAGCGATGCCTTCGCCGCGGCGCCGGGCCTCACGCCGCGCCGCCGCCTCGACGAGACGGGCGCGGCGCGCAGCCCGATCCTGCGCTGGCGGCCGGAACTCGAGACGGCCGAAGCGGCGGAGTAGGCGACGGCCGGAAAGGAAAAGGCCCCGCGAATGCGGGGCCTCTTCGAAACTCTTGAATGCGGTTGCGCGGTCAGTTGAGCTTTGCCGGCACTTCCGCGATCGCGTCATCGACCAGCTTGTCGCCGGTATCGCCCTCGACCGATTGCGCGAGGATGCGCCGCGTGGCGTCGATCGCAACGTCGGCGGCCAGCGCGCGCACATCGGCGACGGCCCGTGCCTCGGCAGCGGCGATCATGTCGAGCGCCTGCTGCTCACGGCGCTTGAGCGTCGCTTCGGTGCGTTCCTGCACGCCGGCCTCGATCCGCCGTGCTTCCTCGCGGGCTTCGGCGACGATCGCCTCGGCCTCGGCCAGCGCATCGCGCTGCTTGCGCTGATACTCCGCCAGCGTGTGCTGGGCTTCCTCGCGAAGGCGCTGGGCCTCGTCGAGATCGGCCTTGATGGCGGCGGCCTTGCTGTCGAGACCCGAGGTCACCATCTTCGAGACGGGACGGTAGATCGCCGCAACAAAGATGATGAATGCGGCCGCGACCCAGGTCTCGGCCTGGACGAAGAATGGTTCGTGGCCGTGGGCACCCTCTTCGGCTGCCAGGACCGGTCCGGCCCAGGCTGCGAAGACGGCTGCAAGCGTTGCTGTGCGTGTAAACATCAGCGGCGCTCCCCGACGGCAGCCTCGATCGCGCTGCGCACGGCTGCGCTGTCGGGGCTGGTGCCGATCAGCCGTTCGACGGCCTGCTGGGCGATGCCCTCGACCATGTCGGCCACGTTCGCGGTCGCGGCGGCGCGTGCCTCCTCGATCCGCTTGTGCGCGGCGTCGGCATCTCCCGAGAGCTTCTCGGTCAGTGCCGCATTGCGCTTCTCCGCCTCGGCCGAAGCGGCCTCCGCCGCCTGGTGGAGCTGCTCCTGCGCACCTGTGCGCGCCTTGGCCAGCTCTGCCTCATAGGCGGCAAGTACCTCTTCGGCTTCCGCCGCCAGCTCCTCGGCCCGCGCGATGTCGTTGTCGATCCGCTGCTGCCGGCTCTCGAGCGTCGCCGAGATGCGCGGCAGGGCAATGCGCCACAGGATCAGCGCCATCACCACGAAGGTGACGATGAGCCAGAAGACCTGGGACGCGAAATATGCCGGATCGAGCTGCGGCATCGAAGAACCCCGGTTCGCGCTAGAACGCGAACAGGATGAGGAGCGCGATGACGAGGGCGAACAGCGCGATCGCTTCCACGAGCGCGAAGCCGAGCATCGTCATGGTGAAGACTTCACCACGCGCGGCGGGGTTGCGGCCAACCGCCTGAATGAACGATGCGAAGATCGCACCGATACCGATACCCGATCCGATAACGCCGACGACCGCCAGGCCCGCGCCGATCAGCTTTGCTGCTTCGACTT
>JAYPUG010000054.1:0-9793 GCA_038133965.1 Rhodospirillaceae bacterium
CCACCGGCGTCTGCCACACCGACGAGTTCACCCTGTCGGGCGCCGACCCGGAGGGCTTGTTTCCCGCCATCCTCGGCCATGAGGGCGCGGGCGTCGTCGTCGATGTCGGCAAGGGCGTGACTTCGGTCCAGAAGGGCGACCACGTGATCCCGCTCTACACGCCGGAATGCCGCGAGTGCGACTACTGCACCTCGGGCCGCACCAACCTGTGCCAGGCGATCCGCGAGACCCAGGGCCAGGGCGTCATGCCCGACGGCACCTCGCGCTTTTCCATCGGCGGCGAGAAGCTGTTCCACTACATGGGCACCTCGACCTTCGCCAATCACACGGTCCTGCCCGAGATCGCGGTGGCCAAGTTGCGCGAGGACGCGCCGTTCGAGAAGATCTGCTACATCGGCTGCGGCGTCACCACCGGCATCGGCGCGGTGATCAACACAGCGAAGGTCGAGCCGGGCGACAATGTCGTCGTCTTCGGACTGGGCGGGATCGGGCTCAACGTCATCCAGGGTGCACGGCTGGTCGGCGCGAACATGATCGTCGGTGTCGATCTGAACCCCGGCCGCAAAGCGATCGCCGAGGCCTTCGGCATGACCCACTTCGTCAACCCGAGCGAGGTCGAGGGCGACCTGGTGCCCTACCTGGTCGATCTGACGGGTGGTGGCGCGGATCATTCCTTCGAATGCATCGGCAACGTCGAGGTGATGCGCCAGGCGCTGGAGTGCTGTCACAAGGGCTGGGGTAAATCGACCATCATCGGCGTCGCGCCGGCGGGTGCCGAGATCGCAACGCGGCCCTTCCAGCTGGTCACGGGCCGGGTCTGGCAGGGTACGGCCTTCGGCGGCGCGAAGGGCCGCACCGATGTGCCCCGGATCGTCGATTGGTACATGGACGGAAAGATCAACATCGACGATCTGATCACCCACGTCATGCCGCTGGACCAGATCAACGACGCCTTCGACCTGATGCATGCGGGCAAGTCGATTCGCAGCGTGGTGACTTTCTGAGGCGCGGTGCGTGCGGGACGGCGGGCGCGCTTGCCAGCCATGCATGGCGCGACTATCTAACTGACGAACGCCCGCGCCGCCCGGCGCACCCGATATCCAACGGCGGGAAACGCCCCACATGTCCGAAACCCATCATTCCAAGGTCCTGATTCTCGGCTCCGGCGCGGCAGGCTGTACCGCCGCGATCTATGCCGCCCGCGCCAACCTGAAGCCGATCATGGTCCAGGGCATGCAGCCCGGCGGCCAGCTCACGATCACCACCGACGTCGAGAACTATCCCGGCTTCGCCGACGTGATCCAGGGCCCGTGGCTGATGGAACAGATGGTCGAGCAGGCCGAGAAGGTCGGGACCACGATCCTCGACGACCTGATCGTCGATGTGGACCTGTCCGAGCGCCCCTTCAGATGCACAGGCGATTCCGGCGATGTCTATACGGGCGACACGCTGATCATCGCGACCGGCGCAACGGCGCGGTGGCTGGGCCTCGAAAGCGAGCAGAAGTTCTCGGGCTTCGGCGTGTCGGCCTGCGCGACCTGCGACGGCTTCTTCTACCGCGACAAGCCGGTGGCGGTCGTGGGCGGCGGCAACACGGCGGTCGAGGAAGCGCTCTACCTCACCAATTTCGCCTCGAAGGTCACGCTGATCCATCGCCGCGACGAATTGCGGGCAGAGAAAATCATGCAGGACCGGCTGCTCCGCCACGAGAAGATCGACGTGATGTGGGACACGGTTCTGGACGAAGTGGTCGGCACCGAAAACCCGCCGGGCGTGACGGGCGCGAAGCTCAAGAACGTCAAGAGCGGCGACATCGGCGACCTTTCGGTGGACGGTGTCTTCATCGCCATCGGCCACGATCCGAACACCAAGATCTTCAAGGGCCAACTCGACATGGACGAGGAAGGCTACCTGGTCACCGCGCCCGACAGCACGGCCACCAACGTGCCGGGCGTGTTCGCCGCGGGCGACGTGAAGGACAAGATCTATCAACAGGCCGTCACCGCGGCCGGTATGGGTTGCATGGCCGCGCTGGAGGCGGAAAAGTTCATCGCCGCCGCGGCGGACTCCGCGACGCGCGACGCCGCGGAGTAGGCGCACGGACGACCGTCCGGGTTCTTTTTGGGGGATCGGCCGCGATGGCCATGGACTGGGACAAGCTCAGGATTTTCCACGCCGTGGCCGAAGCGGGCAGCTTCACCCATGCGGGCGAGAGCCTGCACCTCAGCCAGTCCGCCGTGAGCCGCCAGATCAGCTCGCTCGAGGACAGCATCGGCTCGCGCCTGTTCCACCGCCACGCGCGCGGTCTCATCCTGACCGAGCAGGGCGAACTGCTCTACCGAACCGTCCACGACGTGTTTGCACAGCTCACCATGGTCGAGGCGCGGTTGACCGATGCCCACGAGCGCCCGCAGGGCCCGTTGAAGATCGCAACGACCGTGGGGCTGGGTTCGCTCTGGCTCACGCCGCGTATTGCCGAGTTCATCGAGATGTATCCCGATATCGAGGTAACCCTGATCACCTCGGACGAGGAGCTCGACGTCTCCATGCGCGAGGCGGATTGCGCGATCCGCCTGACCCCGCCGACCCAGGGCGACCTGATCCAGCGCCGGCTGACCCGGGTGCACACGCACGTCTTTGCCTCGCCGGCCTACCTGCAGGCGCACGGCATGCCCGAGAAAGTGCGCGACCTGGTGAACCACGACCTCATCGTCTATGGCGAGGACGTGGCAGTCCCGGTGCCGAACCTGAACTGGC
This sequence comes from Rhodospirillaceae bacterium, assembly GCA_038133965.1. Lineage (GTDB taxonomy): Bacteria > Pseudomonadota > Alphaproteobacteria > UBA6615 > UBA6615 > JAYPUG01. The sequence goes on from JAYPUG010000054.1 coordinate 2,758, forward strand.
TTCTCAATGCCGCGGTCGATGCAACCGGCGAGGAGCCGCGCAAGATCCTTACGTTGAACAACCTCTATGGTATCTTCCGGGCCGTCGAGGCCGGGGTCGGAATCGCCGGACTGCCGGACTTTTTGGCCCGCGAGGCACGCGGGCTGGTCCGCATCCTCCCCGAGCTCGAGGGCCCCGGGAACGATGCATACTTCGTATATCCCGAAGAACTCCGGAACTCACAGAGAATCGAAGTTTTCCGGGACTTCCTGGTGCGCAAGGTCGCGGAAACTCGCTTCTGACCGACAAACAGGCGCCGATTCCGGCAGTTCGATGACAAATGATATGCGCTTTTCGCATATCAGGTTAACGCAATCTCGGTCTGCTCGCAGGCGCCGACGCGCACTATTTAGGAATCACTTCAGGTGCAACGTGCACCGCTTCCGGCGCCCCATCCCTCCCAGTGGCGCGCCGGAACGAGGCCGCAGAACACGGCCTCGACGTCTCCCGAGACGTGAAGCCTCCCTGTTCACATGCCGGGCCGCGCAAGCGGCCCGGGCCTCGCGGACCCCCGATCTTTTCACCCCCCCTGTTCTCTGGCGGGGCCGCCAACGCGCCCCGGCTTTGTTTTTCACGCTCCGGAAATGCCAACGGCCCCGCGCTTTCGCACGGGGCCGCAGGACACGCAGCGCCGCCGGCAGGCGGCGCGTCGGGGAGGATCAGCGGTAATAGACCTCTCCGGCATCGGCCGGATACAGGCCCGCCACGAACTCGGCGTAGCCGTTGTAGAGCCGAGTCGGCACCCGGTCGCTCTGGCGGCCACCGAGCAGCCATTCGCTCGCCTGGCTCCAGCGCGGGTGATCGACCTCGGGATTGACGTTTGCCCAGAAACCGTACTCGGCGGGCTGCAGGCCCTCCCAGAAGGTCTTGGGCTGCTGGTCGGTGAAGGTGAAGCGGACGATCGACTTGATCGACTTGAAGCCGTACTTCCAGGGCACGGCCAGGCGCAGCGGTGCGCCGTTCTGCTTGGGCACCGGCTTGCCGTAAAGACCCGTCACCATGAAGGCGAGCTCGTTCGTCGCCTCCTCGATGGTCAGCCCCTCCTGGTACGGCCACGGGTACCAGAACTGGCGCAGGCCAGGCATCTCGGCCTTGTCCTCGGCAATGGTCTGCATCTGCACGTACTTCGCGCCGGCCATCGGCTTGGCGAGCGCGACGAGTTCCGACATCTGGAATCCCGACCACGGAACCGTCATTGCCCAGGCCTCGACGCAGCGGTGGCGATACACCCGCTCCTCGAGCTTCACCTGCTTGCGCAGGTCGTCGATGCCGATCTCGAACTCCTTCTCGACCATGCCGTCGATGACGATGTTCCAGGGCCGGATGGAGAGACGCTGGGCGGCGCGCGAAATCTGCTTGTGCGAGCCGAACTCGTAGAAATTGTTGTAGGTGGTCGCCTCGTTCTGGGCCGTGATGTCACGCTCGACCGTGTACTTCTCGTTGCGCGGCACCGGATAAAGGTCGGCGGTCGGATCGATGCCCGCTTCCGCATTGGCAAGCCCCGCCGGCAGCACGCTCGCCGTCGCCGCCAGCGCGGGTGCGATGCCCAGCGCCTTGACGATCTCGCGGCGGCGCAGGAACACGTCCTCGGGCGTCGCTTCGCTCTCGGGCAGTTCCCAGCCCCGTTTCACCTTGACCAGCATGTGGTCCTCCGTTCGTACGCGGTTTACGGCCTGTATGACCTAACGATGGGGTCGCGCGCGCGCGAACACAAGTCACGCACCGATGAATTAAATGCGACGGAATAGTTCGGCGGGCTGCGGTGTTAACAGCCTGAAAGCCGCAGTTTTCAGGCGGTTTGCGGATCCAGCAGCCGCTCGACCGGTTCGTCGCGGATCGGCCAGTGCAGCACGGCGGCGAGCAGGCCCAGCAGGATCGACGTGTACCATAAGGCGTTGTAGTTGCCGGTCACGTCGAAGTTCAGTCCGCCCAGCCAGGCGCCGAGAAATGCGCCGACCTGGTGGCTGAAGAAGACCAGTCCGAACAGCATCCCCAGGTGCCGCGCGCCGAAGATTCGCGCGACGACCCCGCTGGTCAGCGGTACGGTCGAAAGCCAGAGCAGCCCAAAGACACCGGAGAAAATGTAAATCGTGAGCTCGGTCTTGGGCATCAGCATCAGCCAGGCGATCAACAGCGCGCGCGCCAGATAGATCAGCGAGAGCAGGTTCTTCTGGCGAAAGCGGTTGGAGAGCACACCGGCCACGTAGGTACCGAGGATGTTGCCGCCGCCGATCACCGTCAGCGCCGTGCCGCCGACCCCGGCCGCAAGCCCGCACCAGGCGATGAAGCCCGGCAGATGGGTGCCGATGAAGGTGACGTGGAACCCGCAGACGAAGAAACCTGCCACCAGGAGCAGGTAGCCGCGGTTCTTGCGCGCCTCGCCCAGCGCCTGGATCCAGTTTTGGGGTGTCGCGCCCCCTTCTTCGTCGGACTTGCCGCTCATCATGCCGGCCAAAGGGATCATCAGCGCGACGATCAGGGCCGTGGCGAGCAGCGCGAATTCCCAACCATAGCCGCCTATCACGACCTGAGTGACCTTGGGCAGAACGAACGGCCCCAGCGCGCCGATGGTGGAGACGATGGCCAGCGCATAGGTGCGCCGTTCCGGGATCACCATGCGCGCGACCGCGCCATAGACAACAGCAATGCCCGCGCCGCTCATCCCGAGCCCGATCAGGACACCGCCCGTGATCATCAGTTCGACGGGTGTGATGGCGCTCGCCATACCGGCAACGCCAAGGGCGTACAGCACCGCACCGCCCATGATCACCCTGCCGTAGCCGAAACGGTCGGCGAGACCGCCCGCAACGGGCTGGAACGCGCCCCAAAGCAGGTTCTGGACCGCCATCGCCAGCCCGAAGAGCTCCCGGCTCCATTCGAGGTCGATGGTCATGGGCACGAGGTAGAACCCGAAGCCCTGGCGAACGCCAAGCATGACCGCAAGAACGCCTGCGCCCGCTCCCATCACCATGATCTGCTTGCGGCTGAGCACCTGGGCCATCGAATCAAGTCCCGTCCGTGTAGGGAAAGTATGCGCGCGCATGCGGCGCGGCGCGCATCACAAGTTGCTGTACAGCGGTGAAAGTCGGCCCTGCCCGGAGAAAAGTCCAGCCCGGGCGTCGTTCAGAGTTCCGTGCCGCGCACGCGCTGATTCAATTCGTCGATCAGGGCCCGGATGCCCGGCAAGCGCGGATGCAGCGCGAGCGCGCGCTCGAAGGCCAAAAGTGCGGCATCGCCGTTGCCGCGCAGCATCTCGATCTGCCCCAGCCCGCTGAGCGCCCCGAAGTGCCGTGGCTCGAGGTCGAGGGTACGATCGACGTCGGATGCCGACAGCGCGAGGTTGCCCAGCATAAAATGGACCGTCGCACGCTTGTTCCAGGCCTCGGCATAGTTCGGCGCGCGGTCCACCAGCGCGGTGAAGATCTCCACCGCATCGTCCAACCGGCGGTCGCTCATCGCCTTGATGCCCATCTGCATCAGGCGGTTGCTCTCGGCATCGTCGTGGTGAATCCAGGCGGTCCAGATCAGGTTCTCGACCGCACGTACCTCGAGCCGCTCAGGGCTCGTTTGCAGGATCGAGAACAGGTTGTCGAGCCGGGGGTCCGTCTGGTCCACAGGCGCGGCAACAGGCGCCATCAGCCCGGCGACAATCAAGGCAATCGGGAAAATCCGTCGCATGGCGCGATTATGTGTTCGGTGGCGGTGCGCTGCCAACAGGGATCATGCGCGGCACGAAAATTTGAGCCCGAATTGTTAACGCCAGCGGGTTTTCGTTGGGCGATCGCGGCTAGCCAAGCGCCTCGGGCTTCGGGCCACCGGTCGCCCAGTCGAGCAGTTCGACCGTGTGCACCACCGGCGCATCGAGCGCACCGGCAAGCTGGGTCATACAGCCCACATTGCCCGTCGCCACCACGTCCGGCGACGTGCGCGCGATGTTCGCGGCCTTGCGGTCGCGCAACTGCGCGGCGATGTCGGGCTGCAGGATGTTGTAGGTGCCCGCCGAACCGCAGCACAGGTGCCCCTCGACCGGTTCGGACACCGCAAACCCCGCACCCGCAAGCAGCGCCTTGGGCTGGCTGCGTATCTGCTGGCCGTGCTGCATCGAGCAGGCGGCGTGATAGGTGACCCGGAGTTCCGGCAGCTCGGCCGTCGCCGCGAGGCCGGGTTCGAGTTCGGCGAGATACTCGCTCACGTCACGCGTCAGCGCCGAGACCCGCTTCGCCTTGTCGGCATAGGCCGAATCCTCGCGGAACATGAAGCCGTAGTCCTTCACCTGAGTGCCGCAGCCGCTGGTGTTGACGATGATCGCGTCCAGCCCCGCCCCGTCGGCCTCGGCGATCCAGGCATCGATGTTCGCCGCCGCCTGGGCGTGGGACTCGCCCTCGCGGCCCATGTGGTGCACGAGCGAGCCACAGCAGCCCGCGCCATGTGCGACGACCACCTCGACCCCCAGCCGCGTCAGCAGGCGCACCGTCGCCTCGTTGATCCGGGGCGCAACGACGGTCTGTGCGCAGCCGTTGAGCAGCGCCACACGCCCGCACCGCGCACCCCTGGCCGGAAAGACCTGCGGGCGATCGACGGGCGACGGCGGGCCCAGGTCCGTCGGGGCGAGGTCCAACATGGCGCGCAGGCGGCCCCACAGGAGAAACCGAAACGGGCGCGCCAGGAGTGCCGCGGCAAGCACCATGCGGAACCGGCCGGGATAGGGAATCGTCAGGGCCAGAAGCCGTCGGATCGCACGGTCGAGGACCGGTCGCCGGTAGGTTTCGTGGACGCGCTTGCGGCCGTGATCGACCAGGTGCTGGTAGTGCACGCCCGACGGGCACGTGGTCATGCAGGACAGGCACGACAGGCAGCGGTCGAGATGCGTCGCCACCTCCTCCGTCGCCGGCGCATCGGCCTCGAGCATCTGCTTGATCAGGTAAATCCGCCCGCGCGGGCTGTCGAGCTCGTCGCCCAGGGTCACATAGGTCGGGCAGGTCGCGGTGCAGAAGCCGCAGTGGACGCAGGCGCGCAGGATATCGTTGGCGACGGCGATGTCGGGATCGGCAAGCTGGGCCAGGGTGAAGTTGGTCTGCATCCCTACACGCCCTCGTACATGCGGCCGGGGTTGAGCACGTGGTGCGGATCGAAGCTTTCCTTCACCCGCTGCGAAAGCGCAGCCAGCGGTCCGGGTTGGGGCTCGAACACCGTCACCGACCGCCGCACCTCCTCGGGCGCGCGCACCAGCGTCGCATGGCCCCCGCCGTTTGCTGCAACCGCACCGCGCACCGCTGCAGCGCCCGCGTCCGGCGCCTCGCCGTCCGGCGCGTACCAGATCAGGCCGCCACCCCAGTCATGGATGGCACGGCCACCCTGCCGGCCGCGTATTTCCGCGACGATCGCCGCGGCCCGCGTCGGGGTCACGGACAGGCGCCAGAGCGCACCATCGTCCGCGACGAACGGTTCGGCGTCACGCACTTCTGCCCAGAACGCGCGCGAGGCCTCTGCGTCGAGCACCGAGACCGAGCCCGACGAGCCCAGCAGCGCCTTGAGCGCATCGATGCGGGCTTCGACCGAGGGAACGAACCCCTCGACCCGCACGGCCGTCGCCGGATCGGGCGCATGGCCGGGCAGATGGACCGCAGCAGAGACCTCGTGACTGGAGTTCAGGGCACGCGTCATGGCCTCGACCGCCGGCCCGTCGCCCAGCCCGCGAACGAGGATCGTCGCCTCGGTCTCCGGTGCAGGCAGGACCTTGATCGTCACCTGCGTGAGCGCCGCGAGGGTGCCGAACGAACCGGTCATCAGTTTCGACAGGTCGTAGCCCGTGACGTTCTTGACCACCCGCCCGCCGCTCTTCACCAGCTCGCCCCGGCCGGTCACGGCCTCGATGCCGAGGATATGGTCGCGCGCCGCGCCCGACTTCACCCGGCGTGGTCCCGCAAGGTTGCAGGCGATGGCGCCGCCCAGCGTGCCGCCCTCGTTGCCGTAGAGCCGTGCCCAGCGCGGCGGCTCGAAGGCGAGCATCTGTCCCTTCGCGGCCACTGCCGCCTCGATCTCGGCGAGCGGCGTACCAGCCCAGGCCGAAAGCACCAGCTCTTCCGGTTCATAGAGGGTAATCCCGGACAATCCCGACAGGTCGAGCGTGTGCGCAATCGTGCGGTTGCCGTCGCCCATGGGCCGGCCGTAGCCGCGCTTGGTGCCCGTGCCGACGATCTCGACGGGGGTTTCCTCGGCGCTCGCCCAGGCCACAGCCTCGCGCACCTGTTCGCCGGTCTCGGGTTTGAGAACTTCCACCATGAACGTGCTCAGAACCGGGGCAGGTCCGGGAACGGCATCTGGCCGCGATGGATGTGCATGCGGCCCAGCTCGGCGCAGCGGTGCAACGTCGGGAACACCTTGCCGGGGTTCAGCAGCTGGTTCGGATCGAACGCGCACTTCACGCGCTGCTGCTGCTTCAGATCCTCCTCGGAGAAGACCTCGTCCATCAGGTCGCGCTTCTCGACCCCGACCCCGTGTTCGCCGGTAAGCACGCCACCCACCTCGACACACAGGCGCAGGATGTCGGCGCCGAACTTCTCTGCCGTCTCCAGCTCGCCCGGCTTGTTCGCGTCGTACATGATCAGCGGATGAAGGTTTCCGTCGCCAGCATGAAACACGTTGGCGACGCCAAGCCCGTACGTCTCCGACAGTTCCGCCATCCGCGCGAGCACCTCGGGCAGGCGATGGCGCGGGATCGTCCCGTCCATGCAGTAATAGTCCGGCGTCAGGCGCCCGATCGCCGGGAACGCCGCCTTGCGCCCGGCCCAGAAGTTGAGGCGCTCGTCCTCGTTCTCGCTGACCCGGATCGAGACCGCGCCCAGGCCCTCGGCGATCTCACGCACCCGTTCGATCAGGTAATCCACCTCAACGGGCGGGCCGTCGAGTTCGACCAGCAGCAGCGCCTCGACGTCCAGCGGATAGCCTGCGTTGACGAAAGCCTCCGCCGCCTTGATGGCCGGCCGGTCCATCATCT